>JAUNNJ010000030.1 GCA_030531495.1 Bacteroidales bacterium | reverse complement strand
TATGCACCAAAAAATAGCGGATCGGTAAACACAATGCAAACATAATAACTACAATATTGTGTATGGAGCATTTTGAAGCTGCTTTACAAAAAGAGTTGTGATTCTTGTTTTTTGAGTCTACAGGTCTACGAGTCAACAAGTCAACGAGTTTTGTGGAAGGGGGTGGGGTGCGAGTTTAACATGCCGAAAGCATGTCGCTACGATGTGGGGAGGGGGGCTCTGCTTAGTTGATTTCTTCAAATTCGGCGTCGGAGATGAGCTCTTCGTGGGCGTGCTTCTTTGCGCCAGGGTCGGTATCGGGCTTCACTTGAGGTTCGCTGTATGTTTCACCGCGCACTTCTTCAAAGTCAACGTATTCGCCATCGTTGGAGCGGTATTTCTTCTCACGTTTGCGAATATCGTCGCGACGACCGTTAGATGCGCCGGCAAATTGCTTTTCCACATCTTCAAACTGTCGGCGTAAGTCGTCGCGCATAGCATCCACGCGGCGCTTAAACATAAACACCTTATAAAGTATGTAACCGACGAATATCAGTAATAAAGCCGTTAGCATAATTAATAGCGATTTTAGTTTACGCTAATAGGATTAGCAAAATGTGTGCCAATGTTAGTCTTGCTTTGTGATGGCCGAAAGAACGATGTAGAAGAGAATTGCTCCAGCCAGTCCCGTTACGCCAAAGAATGCTACGAGAAGCACAAATGCAAGCACCAGCAGGTATTGCTTGTAGTTTTCTTTCACATCAAGGCTGTGGAGCTTGAGCGAGAACATGCGAAGATTGCACACCATCAGCAGCGAGAATGCCACTACGAGTACAGCAACCGCCCAGGTGGGCACATTGGCATGGCTTTCGGCATAGAAGTTGGTGAAGCCAATCCAGAATATGGCATTGGCTGGGATTGGAAGACCTGTGAAGGTGGTGCTTTGGTCGGTCGACACATTGAATTTCGCCAATCGTAAAGCGCCAAACACTGGAATAAGCATTGCCACATAGGCAAAGCATGGGCAATCGGGAACAAACTTCACGAGCATATTGTAGAGCACCATCCCTGGAGCCAGACCAAAGCTGACAGCATCGCTGAGCGAATCAAGTTCCTTGCCAAGTGGCGACACAGCATGCAGCAAGCGTGCGGTGAAGCCGTCGAAAAAGTCGAAAACTGCAGCAGCGGCAATCAGAACGAATGCCACCTGATAGCCTTGCAACCCCCACCACCATGACTCAAATGCATGGAAAGAGGCTATGCAGGCTAAAGCACCCGAAAGCAAGTTACAGCATGTAACTGCATTGGGCACATTATTACGAATTGCTTGTAGAATTGTCATTGTTGTTACGTGGTTTGATGCGTGCAATCGGAGTGATGCCACCAGTAGTCTTGTCGCCCAATTTTACGAATATTTCGCTATCGAGAGGCAGATAAATATCAACGCGTGAGCCAAACTTGATGAAACCCATGTGCTGCTCTACACTCACGTTTTCTCCTGGTTCCACATAGGTGACGATGCGACGTGCCACTGCGCCTGCAATCTGGCGAACAAGGATGTCGTGGCCTGCAGGGGTGGAAATCACCACCGACGAGCGCTCGTTTTCAGTGCTCGATTTTGGCAGGTAAGCAGCCAGGAAACGACCGTTGTGGTGCTTAACGTATTTCACGATACCATTCACGGGCACCCAGTTGGCATGCACGTTGAACACGCTCATAAACACCGACAACTGAATGCAGTTGCAGTGCAGGCATTCGTCTTCATAAACCTCTTCAAGCGCCACCACAGTGCCATCGACCGACGACAACACCATGTTTTCAATCTCGCCCTTGTAGTGACGGCGAGGTGAACGGAAGAAGTTAATCACCAAAAGGAAAAGTATCGTAGAAATCACGATGAAGGCTATAGGTATAGGCTTATACTCAATAAAGAGGTATGCTGGCACGTTGAATGCCAACAAAATGACCAGTAGCACAAAAATAATGCTCAAGCCTTCACGGTGTATTTTGTATTTCATTTTCATGATAGTTTGCTTTCAATCTACAAAGATAGCAATAATTTCCCTAATTTTCAAAAAAACACCTACAAGCCACCTTTTGGGCACGCACATTTAGCCCGAAAGCCTGTTTGACTTTCGCGTTTTTCACAGTATCCAATTTCTCTGCGTCTTTCACCACGATGTCGACCGAGGCTTTGCCTATATGCACACACACGTCAGCCGCTCCAGTGTTCTTTCCCAAGACATCGCCCACAAATTGAAGCGCTTTGGCAACTGCCTCTGAGGGGCAATCTGCATTTTGTAAAAAAGCGGATATTTCAGTGGTTACGACCTCTTTCTGCTGATGCTCCACTGTGGCGGAATAGTCGTGCGTTGTGTCGGGTGCAGGAATCAGGGTGAATGCCGAAGCTTCACTTTTGCGAGCCATTCGCCAAGTGACAACTATCTGAGCGACAAGAATGACCGCCGCCGACAGCGGGAATCCCCACCACAGCATTTCAGGCGGTGCCACTTGCGTGAAAACGAATACCACAGCCACTATTGATGCCACTTGCCCCACAGCCACTGCGGTGCTCAGCACCAGATGGCCCAACACCTGATACATGCCTCGCAACAGCACTGTGAGCGAGAATGGCAATAAAATCATACTGAAAATGCGCAACACGCGACAAAGTTGACCTCGCAATTCCGAATCGTCGGCGCCAAAAAGTGTAGCCATCACGCCAGGTGCCACAGCCACAAACACGGTGAATGGCACCAACACGCTACAAGTAAATATCATCACTCTCCGATTAAGCATCTTCAGCCCCACGATATCATGCTCGCCAAGCAATGCACCACCAATGGCAAACATAGCATCAAGCACACCATTGAGCACGACAAAGGTGATAAGCAGCAATTGTATGCACACAGCCACCATATACACGCCATCGGAGCCGAGCACCCCATCCACCATCTTGTTGATAAGCAGCACAATCACGCTCAGCAGCACATTGGCAATCATCAGCGGAAGCCCTTGTTTGAGATTTGCCCCCAGTGCCTGCCATATCTTTTTGCCAAATCGCAAAATGCGATAGGTGCACGAAGCCCTACGCAGATGCGACGACACGATGCACACCGTCACGCCATAGTTAATTAGCGTGGCCCATGCCGAACCAGCGATTCCCATGCCCAAGAACTTGATAAACACCACATCAAGCACCACATTTGTCACCGCACCAACTATCACCGCGCCAGTCACCAGCCGTGGACGCCCATCGCTCTGCACCATCATGTTCATCATGCCCGAAAGCACCAGCACCGTAACACCGAGGCATGTCACTTTCAGATAACTGAGCACCATCGGCCGAATAGTCTCATCGCCGCAAACGATGCGAGAAATCTCTTCGCAGCAAGCATAACTTGCCACCGTCGCCAGCAGCCCCACAGCCAACACGGAATAGAGTGCCGCCGAGAATATGCGACTCGCTTCATCACGGTCGCGGCTACCGACAGCTTTGGCGGCAAGCAGACTCGCCCCCACCCCAAGCAACGAATTCAGCGAAAGAAAAGTGGTGAGCACCGGCATCGCCATATTCACAGCCGCCATAGCATGAGGCCCCATCAAATGGCTCACGATGGCAGCGTCGGTGCTTACCGCAAGCTGAGCAGCCACGGTGGTGAGAATCGATGCCCCCAGAAAATTCCAGAAAGCACGGTCGACAAGCGAAGATTTGCGTTGCAACATTAGCCTATAACGTTATTCAACATCCTTAAACGAACAATGTGGGCACAGCCCCTTAATCAAAAAGTTGGTGGAATGAGCCTTATATCCATCTGGTAGCGCAACCACAGGCACCGTCAGTTGCTCCAAGCAGGTGGTTTTCCCGCACTTCACACAATAAAAATGCGCGTGTGTATCGTCGGTTTCGGCATGGTTGTGGCTATGACAGAGTTCGTACTTCACACTCACGCTGCCATCCTCAATCACATGCACCACATGGTGCTCACGAAACACCCCCAGTGTCCTGAAAATCACACTACGGTCGATAGTTTCCAGCAGTGTCTCCAAATCCATCAGCGACACCGGTCCTCTTGCCGCAGCCAACGCTCGGCATATCGTCATACGGTTAGCCGTAGGTCGCACGCCATGCTCCGTCAGCAAAGCCTCCACCTCGGCCATGGTCATCACATTTTTCATACCGCAAATTTACAAAATTTTCCCATACCCACACACCAATCGCCCTCTGCTCGGTGTTTTTTGAGCAGAGGGCGATTGTTTATGTTTTGCTATTCTGTTGCGCGATTCGGATTAGCGAACCATCTTTGCAGTAGCAACGCTGCCATCAGTGTAAACAGTCTTTACGATGTTCACGCCTTCGAAAGCAGTAGCGCTTTGTTGGCCAGCGAGGTTGAAGTAGGTTACACCAGCCACTTGCTTAGCAGCAGTCACGTCGGCAACACCTGTTGGAACAGGAGCTTGCTTTACATAAGTAACCACGAAAGAATCGAAGCAGAGTTGGGCAGCCTTACTGCTTTCAGTGCCGTTTGTAGCGGTTTCGCCTACGGTCAAAGTCACTTCAGTAGTTTCGCCAGTCCAAGTCACGGTTTGTGCATCCACGTCTACCACAGCTGAGCCAGTGTTGGCTGTGTAGGTTGACAAACGCTTCTTGCCTTGAGCAGAAACATTGAATACAACATTGGTGATAATAGCATCCTGGTTGTCGACATTCACCTTTACAGAAGCAGTGCCTTTTGCATACACGCGAACATCTTCACCTGTTGCATTGTATGCAGGGTTGGAAACGCCTTCAGCTTTTGCGCAGGTAAGGTCACCTCACCAAGAGTTGCAGTCCATTCTTGACCAGAAGGAGTTGCTTTGCCGTCGAACATGTCATAGCAAGTTACTACTTTTCTTACGCTGCCATCTTGAGCAAATGCAGCTACGGTCATCATAGCCACGAACACGAAAGTAAAAATTTTTTTCATACAAAGTCGTTTTTTTGTTTAATAGAAATAGTTTATTATTTAATGAGATTGCAAAGATATAAAATATTCCAAAAACAGCAAGCGCTCGCTTGAGGAATATTTTTTTATTTCTTAGTTTTTATTGGCAGGTGTCGCCAGAGGCATTTCGGAAGTCGGCGCCAGGCGGCTATCAGCAAGCGATATCGCCAGTCTACAATGGCAATGTGCTTCTTTGCCTTCACAGCTTTAAATATCTGTTGCGACGTGGTTTTCACGTCCATTAGCATTGGATAGCTATGCTCACCGTCGAGCAGTGCCGTGGCCACAAAACCTGGGCGTATGTCGGTAAAGCGAATATTGAGCTTACGCATATTGGCCAACTGCTCAAGTGCTTGTAAATAGGTGTTTTGAAATGCCTTGGTGGCGCTATACGACGGTGCCATTCCCAGCCCCTTGGTGCCTGCCACTGATGTGATGGCGGCAATGTGCCCGCCACCGTGCTCTGCCATATAGCCAAATGCGGCATCAATCATACGTGTGAATCCCATCCCGTTGGTGGCCACGGTTTTGAGTTCAATTTTCGCGTCCACATCGGGGTTCTGTTTACCAATGCCCGATGCATGGAAATAGAGGTCCATACCGCCCATGCGCTCTGCCAGTTGAAGCAGCTTTTCTCCTGCATCTTCATCGGTTACATCGATTGGGAGAGCTGTTACTTGCTCGGGATATTGCTGCCGCAATTCTTCCAAAGCGTCGGCTCTGCGCGCAGCCACACCCACTTGCCACCCATCGGCAAGCAGCAGTAGCGCCATTTCACGGCCCATGCCGCTTGAAGCACCCATCACTATGGCTTTGCGCGTTGAGGTCATGGCTTATTCTTTTTCTTCTGTAGCTTTCTCGACTGGAGGTGTGTCAACCACTTCGCCATCTTCCAAAATTGCTGTGGCAAAACGGTTTGATTCGCCACGCCAGGGTAGCATACCCTTGTATTCTTCATACTTCACAGTCACACGACGGCCTGTTGACTGCAACTTGGAAGCCTTTGCTGCCAGCGAATCGTCTTTCACGGTGAATTCGAAACCAGCTTTAAAAGCTCTCACAGTGTCGGTGATATACTTTTCACTTATCATCTGCACCTCATAAGTCTTCAATAGCGTGCCCTCACTTTTCACCTTCAAAATCACACCTCGCTCTTCACTCACGATATAGGGGTGGAAATAGCGGAACCAAAGTGCAATCACGATGCCAAGCACCAATAGCGCTGAACCGCCCACTATCATTGCACGGCGGCGGTTGAAAGAGCGTTCGTAGGTCAACTCCTTCATTTCGCGTTCTTCACGCTCTTCCGGGGTTTCCTCAACGGGCTTCTGTTCCTCCTTTTTCTCTTCGCCTTTGCTTGAGTAGAAGTGGTCGTCGTATTCGTCGTTAAACAGGTTGTTCATATCGTTGTCGTATTATCTTATCGTTAACTAAAACCATTAGAGCGTCATTCCTTCTGCATCGCTCTTGGTGAGAATCACGGTTTTGCCTTGCTTGATGCTCCTGCGGTCGATGGCCATTGAAATAAATGCATAAATACCAAGTACCACCAGCAGTACCTGTTGCACCAGCCAAACGGTCCAGGCAAATGCACTCGCCTGTGGGTTGTAAGGGTCGCCCAATGGGAGCTCGCCAACACCATAAATAGCCAGACCAAACATGATAGCATACTGCCATGCGCCCACACCTCCATTGGTTGGTACCGCCATACCCACGCTGCTGAACACGAACAGCACGAGAATAGCCACAATGCCCAAATCTTTGGTGAAAGTGAATGCCATTGAAGCAATATAGAGTTGGAAGAAGTAGCAGCCCCAAATCAGGACGGTATAGAGCAAGAACATCCACTTGTTTTCCATCTTGGCGATAGAAATCAGGCCTTCCCACAAATTGACAAGCATCAGGCGAACCTTGTTCAGCACCTTGTTTTCACTTTTGGTCTTGAAAATCCACACCAGCAGCGCCACCACAAGCACGCAAAAGCCTACCAGCACCCAGAACCACCAGGTGGCAAACATATTCTCACCGCTTGCCGCACCTTTCTGATTCAGAAATTTCATAATTGCGCCATGCGAGAGGAAAAAAGTGACCACGGTGAGCAAAAGCACTGTGACGGTGTCGCTCAAACGGTCGCCCACCATCGAGCCCATCACCTTGGTAAACGAAGTGCGTTCACGCGAAGCCACATAACCAGCACGCCACACCTCACCCAATCGAGGCACGAGCAAGTTTAGGAAATAGGTCCCGAAAACGCTGTCGATAAGCACTCGCAGCGGTGCTTCAATGCCCAACGCGCGCAACTGTAAACGCCAGCGACATGCGCGAAACACATGACTGAAGATGCTTACTACAATCACTGGCGCAAACCACCAGAAGTTCACGTCTTCCTCAAGACTCTTCTTGATGGCATCCATGTCCATGCTCTTATAGAAAAACCACACTAACAGCACGCTCAGCGCCACTGGCACGCCACATTTCAGTAGGGTAGAGATAATCTTTTTCACGATTCAAAAATTGTTATATCCATATTACGCGGCCCACTAAGCCACATTAATCGCAAAGTTACAAAAAAAAATCCAACGCGCCACTTCTATCCTCGTTTTTAGCACCAAACACTTTTTCAAATTTCCCCAAAAACACGAATAAGCAAGTGTAGAAATAAAGCATTCGGCAACCTGAAAGATGTGAAGGCGGGAAACAAATGGGCAGCGGAAATGATGGTTTTTCAAAAAAAATTGTATCTTTGTAAATTGAAATAATAGCAGATTGAGTATGCAACAAGTGAAAGCGAAGAAGGCTTTGGGCCAGCATTTTCTTACCGACCTCTCGGTGGCGCAGCGCATTGCCGATACAGTGAACGAATATAAGGGCACGCCGGTGCTGGAAGTGGGACCCGGCATGGGGGTTCTCACACAGTTTCTGCTGCAGGCTGAGCACGATTTGAAGGTGGTGGAGCTTGACAAGGAGAGTGTGGACTACCTGAATGCAGCTTATCCGGATGAGCTGCGCGACCGCATCGTGGCTGCCGATTTCCTGAAACTCAACCTGAAGGAGACTATGGGCGACGGCAAGATGGTGATTATCGGCAATTACCCTTACAACATTTCGTCGCAAATCTTCTTTAAGGTGCTCGACTATAAGGACCAGGTGGTGTGCTGTAGCGGTATGCTTCAGCGCGAAGTGGCACAACGCATTGCTGCGGGTCCGGGCAGCAAGACCTATGGCATACTCTCGGTGCTGCTGCAAGCGTGGTACGACATTGAATACCTTTTCACGGTCGACGAGCATGTGTTCAACCCACCTCCAAAGGTGAAATCGGGAGTGATTAAACTCGTGCGCAACAATGTGACCGACCTCGGATGCGACGAGCGACTGTTTAAATCGGTGGTGAAAACATCTTTCGGTATGCGCCGCAAAACGCTCCGCAATTCACTCAAGAGCATGTTCCCCGCCGGAAGTCCGACGCTGGAAAATGAGATTTTCAAAATGCGCCCTGAGCAACTGAGTGTGCAGCAGTTTATCGACCTCACCAACATGGTGGCTGCAGAGAAATCCACAGAAAATTAATAATAACTCAACTATAACACTATCAAAGAAATGAACAAAGTATTGATTATCGGATGCGGTGGCGTAGGCACCGTGGCAGCATTCAAGTGCGCACAGCACCCCGAAGTTTTCCACGAAATCGTGATTGCTTCACGCCGCAAAGAGAAATGCGACGAAGTGGCTAAGGCCATCGGCGCTCCCAACATCACTACCGACCAAGTGGATGCCGACGATGTGAATCAACTCGTGGCACTCTTAAAGAAGCACAAGCCTCAACTGGTGGTGAATTTGGCCCTCCCCTATCAAGACCTCACAATCATGGACGCTTGCCTTGAATGCGGTGTCAACTATCTCGACACAGCCAACTATGAGCCCCGCGACGAGGCACACTTTGAATACAGCTGGCAATGGGCTTACCGCGAACGCTTCGAAAAGGCTGGCCTCTGCGCCATCCTCGGCTGCGGTTTCGACCCAGGCGTGAGCGGCATCTACACTGCCTATGCTGCAAAGCACCACTTTAAGGAAATGCACACCCTCGACATCGTGGACTGCAACGCTGGCAACCACGGCAAGGCATTTGCCACCAACTTCAACCCAGAAATCAACATTCGCGAAATCACCCAAAAGGGTCGCTACTACCAGGACGGCGAATGGGTGCAGACCGGCGCTCTCGAAATCCACAAGTCACTCACCTATCCAGAAATCGGTCCTCGCGAAAGCTACTTGATGTATCACGAAGAACTTGAATCGCTCGTGCTCAACTTCCCAACCATCAAGCGTGCTCGCTTCTGGATGACTTTCGGACAGGAATATCTCACTCACTTGCGCGTAATCCAAAACATCGGTATGGCTCGCATCGACCCTGTGATGTACAACGGCATGGAAATCATCCCTCTCCAGTTCCTCAAGGCTGTATTGCCTAACCCAAAGGAACTCGGCGAAAACTACACTGGCCAAACCTCAATCGGCTGCCGCATCAGCGGTATCGGCAAAGACGGCAAGCCTCTCACCTACTACATCTACAACAACTGCGACCACCACAAGGCCTACGAAGAAACCGGTATGCAAGCCGTTAGCTACACCACTGGCGTGCCAGCAATGACCGGCGCCATGATGTTCTTCAAGGGATTGTGGAACAAGCCAGGCGTTCACAATGTGGAAGAATTCGACCCAGACCCATTCCTCGAACAAGTGGCTGAAGCAGGTCTTCCTTGGCACGAAATCCTTAACGGCGACCTCGAACTCTAAACTCGACAATTCAAAACTCCCAAACATAGCGCAGACGCCCACCGTTACCGGCAGGCGTCTGCTTTTATTATTTTTTGTCGGACCCAAGTGTTGGGCGCACATGATGTTCTTTACACATTCTTTTCTGTGCCAGGTTCCACAGGGTCTGGTTGATTGACTGGGACAGGGTCCTCTTCTGGAAGATTTTCAAAATCGATTTCATCGACAACTTCTTCGGTGTCAATCGAATCGTTATCTTCAGTTTCCTCTTCCTCTACATAAGCGCAGTCGAATGTGGATGACGACATCTTCATTCCCACATACTTCGCACTCACCAACGGACGCAGGCGCTTATCGCCCCACACCTTCTCAAAGAAGCGACCGCAAATTGGCAATGCCGTGCGGCTACCCTGCCCTTGAGAGCCCGAGGTGAAGTGGATGCAACGATATTCGTCACCAACCCACACACCGCACACCAGATTAGGCGTGGTGCCCATAAACCAAGCGTCGCTATAGTTGTTGCTCGTGCCGGTCTTTCCGCCAAAGTCGGTAGTCTTCATGTATTCGTCCACATAGTCGCTCAGCCCTTGTGATGTACCGCCACCGTCGTGCACGCCAGCGCCCAGCAGTTTCTGCATAAAGTAGGCCGCACGTGCCGAAATAGCCTCATTTGCGGTCACCTCTTCCATATAGTCGTAGATGGTTTCTTCGGTACCGTCAGGATTAGTCCTCACGATGCGAGTCACCAGCACAGGGTCGATGTGCTTGCCGTAGTTTGCCACGGTGCAATAGCCGTTGGTCATTTCCAGCAAGTTCACATCCATTGAGCCCAAACACATGGCGGGCTTGTCTTCGTTGGCGTTATCGGGGCGCAGTGGCGATTTAATACCCATTGTTTCGGCAGTGGCACGCACATTTTCAAAACCTACGCGCTTGCCCACTCTCACAGCCACAATATTGATACTGCGAGCGAAGGCCTCACGGAAACTCATTTGGCCACCAGTGCAATGGCCGTTGGCATTGTGTGGAGAATAGTCTTCCATCTGGCCTTTATCTTCGTTGTACACATTCCAGTGGAACACTTCGTCGAGTTCGGTATCACAAGGCGTGAGTCCCTGCTGCATTGCTGCTGCATAGACAAACAATTTGAATGTAGAGCCCGACTGACGGCTTGAGGTAACCTTGTCGTATTGCCAAGTCTTATAGTCAATATCGCCCACCCATGCTTTCACGAAACCGTTGCGAGGGTCCATCGCCACAAGGCCGGCATGCATAAAGTGGAGCATATAAGCCACCGAGTCCATTGGGGTGATGTTCATCATCTGCGAACTTGCCACCACCTTGCCGTCTTTCTTCTCATACTTGAACATGCGCATTTCGCGCTTGGTGTTCATATAGTGGCGGATGGAGTCGGGATGGTTAGGATATTTCGACTCAAGCACCTTATAATAAGGAGTCTTCTTGGCCACACTTTCCACAAAACCTGGCACCTCATCACCGTTTTCGTCGACCCAGCAGGGGTCGTCACCCCATCGGCTGTTGAATCGCTGCTGAATGTCGTACATCTTCTCCAACACAGCTTCTTCGGCATACTGTTGCATGCGGGTATCGATGGTGGTGTAGATTTTCAGGCCATCGGTATAGAAGTTCACGCCATGCTCCTCTCGCCACTGCTTGAGCTGTTCATCGCCGTCGATGGCATTACGGAAATATTGTGCACGGCCTGTTATGGCATTTTCCACTGTGAAGTGGAGTGGTGTAGGCTCTTCCTTCATGCGCTGATAGGCGGCATTGTCGAGGTGGCCATGAAGCACCATATTGTAGAGCACCACATTGCGGCGCTCCATACTGCGTTTCAGATTTTTCTTCGGATTGTAGCTTGAAGTGGCCTTGAGCAAACCCACAAGTGTGGCGCTCTGGTCCACGGTAAGGCTGTCGGGAGTGGTGTTGTAGTAGGTTCGTGCGGCAGTCTTAATACCATACGCACTGTTGCCAAAGTCCACCGTATTGGCATACATCGTGATGATTTCATTCTTAGAAAACTTCATTTCAATGGCGAAGGCCAACAAAATTTCCTTTGTCTTCATAATCACGATGCCCACCCCAGGAATCTTACCCAGCAAACCAGTGGAATATTCAGTGCGCACCTTGAACATGTTCTTCACCAGCTGCTGCGTGATAGTCGAAGCACCACGCGCACGGCGATGCACTACAAAGTCTTTCAACGCACCACCCATACCGCGGAAATCCACGCCATGGTGCGACTCGAAACGCTCGTCTTCTGTGTCGATGAGCGCCTGGAAGAACATTGGCGACACTTCCTCGTATTTGACTGGTGAACGGTTTTCATCGAAGAATTTACACAACAACTGCCCGTCAGCACTGTAGACATACGACGCGTTGCTGGTCTTTGGATTCATGATACTCGAGATAGATGGCGATTTGCCAAACAACCAGAGGACATTGAAAAATACCATAAAAGAGTATACCAGCAAAAACACCACAAGCGATGCGAAAGCAGAACACATCTTCACATACCAGGGGCGGCCCACATATATACTCTTATACCAACGCCAAAACGAACGGAATCCACGGCCGATTGCGCTAAATATATATCCTACTTTTGTCAAAAAGTTTTCCTTCTTAGGTGCCATTCTAATGCAAATTAATAAATATGGTGCAAATGTAGTAATTTACTCGGTAGTAATATTTCTTTTAGCACTAAATAGAGTTAAAAAGGCGAAAAAAAACACTTTCAGATCCAACACGGCACCCCTGACAACAAATCCAACAGATTCTTTGGTAAGGCTTTCATCACTATACCCAGAAAACACATTCATCACGACATTCACAATAACTCATCAAATTATCATTGAATTTGATGGTTATTTCAAACAAAAGCAGTATATTTGCAAATGATAATATTTTATCTATAAATATCAAATACAACACGCAATGAATAATATATTATCACTTTTAGAAAACTTTACGCTGGACAACATCAACGACATTGCAATGTCAATGGCAGATGACTTCCGAAAGCGCCGTATCGAAAAAAACCTGACCCGAAAACAAGTTGCAGAGATGTCTGGCGTTGCTGTAGCAAACATTGTGAGGTTCGAGCAGAAAGGACTCATCTCGCTGAAAAACCTCATAGGTATTGCTATGGCCATGAAATACACGTCCGAGGTAAAAAATATATTCTCAGAGCCAAAGTACTCCACCATGGAGGAACTGACACAAATACGAAAGAACGCTGGTAAAACGAGAGCACATAAGCAATGAACAAAATCGACAAACTCACAGTAAAATATCACGATAAGATTGTAGGAACAATCTCACTTACCCCAGATGATAAGCGTCTGGCATTTGAGTACAACCCTCGCTGGCTTGCCGAAGGATTCAGCATATCACCCTTGGAACTCCCTCTGAACTCCGGATTGTTTCTTGCAAAGCCAACACCACTGTATGGCAATTTCGGCATTTTCGAGGACAGTCTACCTGATGGCTATGGTCGCTATCTCCTTCACAAAGCTTTGTCGCGCGAAGGCATTGATGACAGAAACCTTACAGCCATCGAGCGACTTAGCATCGTAGGCAATAACGGCATGGGGGCTTTAACATACGAACCGACGGACCAAGCACAAGTGGTGCTGAATTTATTCGAGCAACATAGTACCCGGAGGAGAAAGACCAGAGGTCAACCCGAAACCTTCATTTCAACAGGAGAAAAAATCACAGACTTCGACTTACTCCAAGAGAAAGCATTAGAAGTTCTCAAAGAACAACAAGACACCGACGCCGAACTTTTGCTCTATAACAGTGGCAACAGTGGAGGTTGCCGTCCCAAGGCAGTATTCGCCGATGCAGAAGGCCATTGGATTGTGAAGTTCCGCCACATATACGACCCCAAAGACATGGGATTGCAAGAATTCCACTACAACGAGATTGCTCGCAAGTGTGGCATTGATGTGCCAGACTTCAAACTCGTCAATGGCAAGTATTTCACGACCAAACGATTTGACCTCACTGATGATGGCGAGCGCATACACACTGCTACTGCTGGTGGTTTACTTTGCCTTTCTCTTTCAGAACCAGTGCTTGACTACGGGAATTTGCTTTCATTAACAGGATATATCACCCAAAGCCCAAGTCATGTTGAGGAGATGTTTCGTCGCATGGTATTCAACTATCTGACTGACAACAAGGATGACCACTGCAAAAACTTCAGTTACCTGGTTCGCAAGGTTTCAAACGGAAAGTTTATCTGGCACTTGGCTCCGGCATACGACCTCACACTATGTAGCGAAGGCTACAATGGCCAACACGCAACGTCTGTCAACTCAACAGGAAGCCCTACTCTTAACGACTTCATTGCGGTAGGAACCAAAATTAAGATGAGCGAAAAGCGTTGCAGAGAAATCTTTGACGAGGTCTACCAGAATTGCGGCGACATTCTATTCAATGACATCACCAAGCAATAATCCTCAAAATCGGATTTGGCAATCGGTGGGGGCGGACAAAAAAAGCCACCCCTCCAGGTGAGGGGTGGCGAGCGTTATGGATATAGAACTGATTCGTAAATTACAAACCAAATTTTTCTTTAATCACGTCCACGAAGTCAAGCTTTTCCCAAGTGAAGAGTTCCACTTCCATAAAGAATTCCTTACGTTCGTATTTTGAGGCGAAGTGCTTGGTCACCACTTTGGGTTTGCGGCCCATGTGACCATAGGCAGCAGTTTCTTCATAAATCGGTTGACGTAACTTCAAGCGCTGTTCGATGGCGAAAGGAGTGAGAGGGAACACCTCGCTGAGCTTTTCTGCGATTTCTGCATCACTTGCATTCACCTTGCTTGTGCCATAGGTGTTCACGAAGAAGTTGACTGGTTCTGCCTGACCGATTGCATAACTGATTTGCACGAGCATTTCGTCGGCAATGCCTGCAGCCACTGCATTCTTGGCAATGTGGCGAGCAGCGTAGGCAGCACTGCGGTCGACCTTACTTGGGTCCTTGCCCGAGAATGCGCCACCACCGTGAGCGCCACGGCCTCCGTAGGTGTCGACGATAATCTTACGACCGGTGAGACCAGTGTCGCCATGAGGACCACCAATCACGAATTTTCCGGTTGGGTTAACGAGCAAAATCAGCTTGTCGTCGAAGAGTGCTTGAGTTTCGGCAGGGAGGTCGTCAAGAAGAGTAGGCAGAAGCACATTCTTCACATCAGCATAGATGCGGTCGTGCATCATCTTGTCGGCTTCTTCTTGGCTGACGCCTTCCTTCTTTGGGTCAACGAATTCGTCGTGCTGAGTGCTGATAACGATAGTGTGGATGCGAACAGGCTTGTTGGTTTCGCCATCGTATTCCACAGTCACCTGACTCTTTGCATCTGGCCGGAGATAAGGAATCACGTGTCCCTTGCGGAGCTTTGCAAGTTTGATGAGGAGAAGGTGAGCCAAGTCGAGAGAGAGTGGCAGATAGCTTGGTGTTTCGGTACAAGCATAGCCAAACATCATACCCTGGTCGCCAGCGCCTTGAGCTTCTTTTTCGCTTCGGTCCACGCCGCGGTTGATGTCGCCCGACTGCTCATGAATGGCAGTGAGCACACCACAAGAGTCGGCGTCGAACATATATTCACTCTTGTTGTAGCCAATCTTTTTAATGGTTTCGCGAGCCACTTCTGGGAGGTCGATATACGCTTCCGACTTCACTTCGCCGGCAAGCACCACCTGACCGGTGGTCACAAGAGTTTCACAAGCCACTTTCGATTCAGGGTCGAAAGCGAGAAATTGGTCGAGAATAGCGTCGCTAATCTGATCGGCAACCTTATCAGGATGCCCTTCGGAAACTGATTCCGATGAGAATAAGTAATTCATTTTTTCCATCAATTTAATGGTGAAAAAAACGCTAATTAGGCTGTGAATTTATGAGGGATTATTCGCAGTTTTAGCATTTTTTTAAGTGGTTGCAAGCAGCCAAATTTTTCCACCTTGGTTGTTAATTATTTTCAAATGCGGGTGCAAAGTTACACTATTTAGCGGAATTACGCAACACCCAGCCTCTCAAAAGCCACCAAAATCTTGTTTCAGAATAGCCGTAAATTTCTCAGCCCCCTGTCGCGAGAGGTGGTCGGGGTCGTGGAAATCCACGCCCGAAAAGCGCCGGTCGCGCAAGTAATCGCCATAAAGTGCGCCTGTGGCCTTTTGGATTTTAGCAATGCAACTGTACATCACATCCAATTGATGTTTACTCACCTTTTTCACGAAACCGTCCCACATTGGAGGGGTAACCAGAATCAAGCGGATTCCTTTTTCCTTACAAAGTTGCGCCACATGCATCACATCGGCAAAATTGCGGTCGACCTGACTCCAGTCGTCGCAGCGATGGTGCTCGGCTATGCCTACGGCTTTGCGTTCCATTTCTTCAGCATTGAAATGGTCGGGCGTGACGAACGAGCTACCAAAGCCCAACGAGTCGCATTCCAAAGAGTATTCACCCGTAAACAAATATTTAATGGCGGGTGGCAACTTTCGGGTAAACGTGCCGATATCGGTGCATTCAAAATTGTATTTTGAGCATTTGCTATGTTTTGGATAGCCCATATATATACGGTAATAGCGACAGCGATACCACTCAATAGGCACGTCTTCCATGGGCTTGTCGAAGAAATTTGCCTCATCTGCCACCATAATCACCGTTTTCAAGTTTTTACAGCGACCAATGTAGGAGTTCAGCAACCAAAAGTCGTATTCAGGTGGTTGCGATACATTCGCCAAGCTGAAGGCATCGGCACCGAGCAGGTCGGGCTTCACAGCATAATAGGTGTGAGAGCCGCCAAGCACCAATGTGCGCACACGCGCCGCATTCTGATCCATCCACTGTTTCTTGTGGGCATACGAATTGGGATATTGGCGCGTGATGATTTCTGCCACGCCAATAATGCCCAGCATCACGGCAAGGAACAACGACGAATATGTGAGAAAACGCTTCATTAACCTCTAAAATTGGAAATATATAAAATCTTGCTCACCAGCCTGGCAGAAGAACGTGACGCTTGCCAGCGCGATATAGAGCGCCCATCTGCCCGCCCTGCTACGCATAAGTCCGTGTCCGGCAAGCTCCATCGGGTGGTTGCAGTCGCGCTTCACCCACTCTACACATAGCAAAATGGCACACACAACCAGCGACTTTGCGCCCACGATGTTGCCATCATAAATCAATGTGGTGGAGAACAATTGGCTATAATAGTTGAAAGCCAACGACAAGTCGCCTTCGGCTCGGAACAGCACGCGAGCCAACGACACCAGCGCAAAAGTGAGCAGCATCAGCCCCAGCTCCTTAAGCGATGGAAGCAGGCGGCCGTAGCCCACATTGTGTTCGTATTTGCTTTTTATGCCGGTGACACCATAAAAACTACACATCACCCCATGGAAGATACCATAGACCACAAAGGTCCACGCTGCCCCGTGCCACAAACCGCTAATCACAAACACGGTGATGGTATTGAGCACTGTGCGCCATTTCGCGCATCGGCTACCGCCAAGAGGGAAGTACACATAATCGCGGAACCAAGAAAGAAGCGACATGTGCCAACGGCGCCAAAATTCGGGAATGCTGCGTGAAAAGTATGGATAGTTGAAGTTCTTCACAAGGTCGAAGCCAAAGAGACGAGCACACCCTATGGCGATGTCGCTGTAGGCTGAAAAATCGCAATATATCTGGAAAGAGAACAGCACGATAGTCACCCACAAATTCACAGTCGACACCGAGGAGAAATCGCTCCATGTGGTATTGACAACAGTGGCACACATATCAGCAATCACCATTTTTTTGAAAAAGCCCCACAACATCTGCCTGCAACCGTCCACGGCTTTGGCATAGTCGAAAGTGCGCTTCGCCAAAAACTGCGGCAGCAAATGCGAAGCCCTCTCTATAGGACCTGCCACAAGTTGGGGGAAGAAACAGATGAAGGCCACGAAGGCCACGAAATCGCGAGATGCCTTGATTTTCCCTTTATAGATGTCGATAGAATAACTCAATGCCTGGAAGGTGTAGAACGAAATGCCCACAGGAAGAATAATGTTGGCAGTGGGCCAATCCACACTCATGCCAAACTGCGAAAGCAACGTGGCCAAACTTCCGACAAAAAAATTGTAGTATTTAAAGACGCCGAGAATCAGGAGATTCACGATAATATTGCCTGCGCTTATCCATTTTTGCAATTTGCGGTTGCCATCATTTTTCTCAATCAGCAACCCGCTCGCATAACTGCACAAAGTGGTGAAGAATATCAAGCACAGGAAACGCCAATCCCACCAGCCATAGAACACATAACTGGCAACCAAAAGCAGAAGATTTTGCCACTTCAACTGGCGAAAAACAAACCAGTAGAGCAAAAACACCAATGGTAAAAACAATGCAAATTGTAGGGATACAAACGACATAACAAAGCAAAGGTATAATTATTTTTTAAAAAAAGCAATCTTTTACGCCAAAGCGGCATTATTCTGTTTGAAAAACAACATAAACGGAATATATTTTGTAATTTTGCAGAAGCATTGTCAAACTACTCATATAGTTGACCTATGAAAAAAAGTGAAATTTTATAGAACAATCATTCTTTTGAACAATTGGCAAAAAATACAAGCATTCATTGATACAAGGCCACGTCGATGGCTCGCATGCTCAATCGCTGGCATTGCTATTTATCTTTTGCTTGGCGTTTTTTGGGGGTTTGATGTGTGCGACAATGGTCAGTACATGACCTTTTACGCCAACATCTTCACCGCACCCGAATCGGTGGGATACCATTTCATGTATTACCTCAGCGGCATTGTGGGTGGCACATTCTTGGCCATCTGCCCTGCCATGGGCTTGCTCGGCATGCGCCTGCTTGGCTTGGCGTGTCTTGTGTTGTGCATGTTCACGGTGTGGCGCATACTCAAGCCGCACATTTCGGCCACAGCCATAGTGGTGGGCAACACACTTTCGATGGTGGCATTCGTGGCTCTTCCCGTCACTTTTTGCTACGACTTACTTTCCATCGCGCTCTATCTTTTGGCCATCGAACAGCTACTGAAGCCACGCATGTTAACAGCTTTAGTTGGAGGATGCCTTCTCGGCATCAATGCTTTTTCACGCACACCGAATGTGCTCGGATTCATTTTTGCTTTCATTCCACTGCTCGCGGTATGGTGTGGTGGTAAGTCACTAAAAAAAGGTGCTCAACTCGCTGCCGTTAGCATAGCGGGCATCGCTGTGGGCGTGGGGGGGATCATCGTACTGATGGCCGCATTGGGCCACCTTACCATATTCACCGACAACCTCGCCACCCTTCGCCACATCGCTGCCGACAACTCTGGCGAATCGTCGCACAACATCGTTTCGCTCATCACCCAGCAATTCAGTTTCTATTATATTGAATTCACCACGTGGTTCAAACTCGCATCCATCATTTGCATCTACACCGTGCTTCGCCAGCGCATCGGTTCGCCGTTCATTCGCGTGATGCTACTGCTCGGAGCCTTGAGTGCGTCGGTGTGGCTGATGTGGAGAATGTTGCCACTCCAGCCCATCTGGGCGCTATGTGCCATAGGATGCCTCACTGCCATTTGGCTCAACCGTGGCAACACACGCTACGTAGCGGTGGTAGCGCTTCTGCTGATGCTCATTTTTCCGATGGGGTCGGACAGCGGATTCAACAACGGCACCATCATCTTGATGCTTGCATCCCCCATTGCCATCGCTGTTTGCATGAAGCACACACTCATGTTCCGCACTGGCTATTTCATCGCGGCATTTGCTATTGTCTGCATCGCCAAAATGGTAACCAACGGAGCCTACTTCGATGGAGGGCCACTATGGAAGAAAACCGCCGCCATCAATAGCCCACGTGCAGCAGGCATCCTCACCACACCAGAGCGTGCAGCCATCGTGAACGACGCCCTCAAAGGCATCCAACCCTGGGTGAAACCTGGCGACACACTGCTTGTGTATGGTAGCATGCCTATGCTCAACTACCTCACCGACACCCGCCCTGCGATGGACTGCTGCTGGCCCGAATTGTTGAGCACTTCGCTCATGGCAGAGCGCCTCAGCAAGATTGCGAAGCCGCCATTGGTGCTTCGCCAAAAGTTCGTGTCAATCGGCACCGAGTTTTCTGCGCCCACCGACAGCTTGCTCCAAACCTATGGAGATTCGAAAAGCACTTTCTGCTCCGACACTAAAATTGCAGCTCTCAACCAATTCCTCGCCAAGCACCAGTACCAGAAGGTGTTTGAAAACACCCACTTCGTGCTCTACACTCCACAAAAAAACGCAAAAAAAACCGACCTGCACACTGTTGCAAAATAATAATGTGGCACAAACGGAATAAATTTTGTAATTTTGCCCAATCGTTATGCAATTCGCGCCGAAAATTCATCACCGCGAGGGCATACATTTATTGACTATGAGCAACAATTTAATACAGCAATTCCGCCAATTCTGGGCCAAGCCACGCAATGTGTTCTGGCTGGGCTTTATCGTCACCATCGCCGCCGCATCAATCGAGGTGCTGCGCGGTAGGGCAGAAAATTTCGTCGACTTCTGCGATGCCACCCAAAACTTCTGGAACGGCATCAGTTCGTATACCGACTCTTATGTGCAAGCACACGGCCGCTACTTCATTTATTCGCCTGTATTCAATGTCCTGTTCGCCCCCTTCGCCTATCTGCCCCGACTGTTGGGCGCCTACGCTTGGGACTTGATGAACTACTCGATGCTCATGCTTGCCATTTGCCACCTTCCCGCGCACTTCCAGAAGCACAAAGCCGCCATTATGGGCTTCCTTCTACTTATTGTGGGGCAAAGTGTGTTCTGCTTCCAATACAACCTCACAGTGGCATGGGTTTTCCTCTGGGCGTATATCCTACTCGAAAAAGACAAAGGCTTCTGGGCAGTGATGCTCATCATGCTCTCTGCCACAACCAAGATTTACGGTGCCGCCGAGCTGGCGCTCCTGCTGTGCTACCCACGCATGTGGCGCAACTTCGGCTATGCCATCGGCTGGGGCGTGTTCTTCATCATGCTTCCCGCCATAAAAACGGGCGTGCCCGACCTCTTCACCTGGTATGCCGACTGGTTCCACCAATTGGCCGACCACCACGAATCCACAGGCCTCTACCCCAACATCATCTTCCTCCCGCCATTCGACCGCTGGTTCTTGCCCAATATGCGCTTGGTGCAACTGGTGGGTTTGGCCATCCTTTCGGGCCTGTTTTTCTGGCGCAAGAGCCGTTGGCACGATTTCGACTTCCGCACCCAGGTCACTGGCGTGCTGATGGGATATGTGGTGCTCTTTAGCGAAGCTGCCGAAACCCACACCTACGTGATTGCCCTTGCTGGCTATATGCTCTGCTGGTACACTTGGGACAAGCACACCACCTTCGACCGCATCCTCTACTGGGCCAACATCATATTCATGGGCATCATGCCTATCGACATGTTCTGCCCCACCAAGATACACAACTTCGTGAACGGCGTGCTCTACATCGACGTCTATGTCTATGTATTTATGTATGCCACCATGGTGTATCGTGCTGTGGCATCTAGCAAACGAAAAGAGATTGCCGAATAATCACAAAATGCAACAAACAAAAAAACTATAGGAAATATGATTTGTCTGAGTTTCGATACTGAAGATTTCGACGTGCCACTGGAGCATGGCGTAGAGTGGAACACGCTCACTCAGGGTATGGAGGTGTCGGTGTATGGCACCAACCAGATTCTCGATTGCCTGAAGGAATGCGGGGTGAAAGCCACCTTCTTCTGCACCACCAATTTCGCCACACACGCTCCCGAAGTGATGCAACGCATCCTCAACGAAGGGCATGAAGTGGCAGCCCACGGATGCGACCACTGGAAGCCCGAAGCTGCCGATGTGGAGCGTTCGAAAGCCACACTCGAGCGCATCACCGGACGCGAGATTGTGGGGTATCGCCAGCCACGCATGTTTCCCGTCGACTTGGCTGAGCAGCGCCAACAAGGCTACCGCTACAACGCCTCGCTCAACCCGGCCTTCATCCCAGGTCGCTACATGCACCTCAACGCACCACGCACGCCATTCATCGAGCAAGGCGTGATGCAGATTCCCGCCTCTGTGAGCCCATGGCTACGCATACCCATGTTCTGGCTATCGCTCCACAATTTTCCACTGTGGCTCTACAAGGCGCTCTGCCACCGCATCGTGAAGCACGACGGCCACTTCAACACCTATTTCCACCCATGGGAATTTTATCCACTGGGCGAACATCCCGAACTGAAAATGCCTTTCATCATTCGCCGAAATGCCGGCCAGCCCATGCGCGAACGACTCAAAGCAGTGATTCTCGACCTGAAGAACCGAGGCGAAAAATTTGGCACCTACAGTGAATTTGCTAACGAATTATATCAAAAACTCGAAAAATAACCCACATGATTAAACTCGCAATAGTTTCACCTTGCTACAACGAGGAACTGGTGCTCGAAGATTCGGCAAAACGCCTGAGCGACTTCCTCCAGAGCCTCATCAGCAAAGGAAAAATCACGCCCGACAGTTTCATCCTCTATGTGAACGACGGCAGCAAAGACGCCACTTGGAGCATCATCAGCCGCCTACACAAGGAGAACCGCTTCGTGTGTGGCATGAACCTCGCCCATAATGTGGGACACCAAAATGCCATCATGGCGGGCATGATGACCGTGCGCCACCATGCCGATGCATGCGTGACCATCGACGCCGACCTGCAAGACGATGTGAACGCCATTGAGCAGATGGTCGACAGGCATACCGAAGGGTGCGACATCGTGTATGGCGTGAAGGTGAGCCGCGAGGCAGATTCGTGGATGAAGAAAACCACAGCACAGTGGTACTACAAGATTCTTGACAAACTCGGGGCAAAGACTATCTACAACCATGCCGATTTCCGATTCATGTCGCGCCGTGCGCTGAATGCTCTCGCAGAATACCCAGAGCGCAACCTCTACCTGCGCGGCATCATCCCAATGATGGGGTTTGAATCGACCACGGTCGACGATGTGCTCTCGCCACGCATGGCTGGCGAATCGAAATACACGCTCCGAAAAATGCTTCGCCTCGCTGGCGATGGCATCACCTCGTTCTCCACTCGCCTCATCGAGCTCATCATCTACACAGGCTTGTTTATGCTCATCATCGCCTTCTGCATGTTTCTCTACGTTATCGGTTCGCTGGTCATCAACCACTACACCGCAGGTTGGGCATCGCTGATGATGTCGCTGTGGTTTATCGGCGCAGTCATCACCTTGAGCATAGGCATCGTGGGCATCTACATCGGTAAAATCTACACCGAGGCAAAGCACCGCCCACTCTACATTATTGAGTCGACGCTGATGCATGCCGACGACGAGACCAACAAGTAACAGTCTGCACACATATCATCCTTAATATAGAGAGAAAAGTATGCCATTTTGGCATATTTTTCTCTTTTTTTACTCTTTGTTTCAAGGATTATTACTAACTTTGTAATTCTACAACATTATTATCAACATTTTGAAAAAAACAGGGTGCATCACGCACCTTTCTCTACAAAATACTTATGCAAGACAACAAGCCCCAACAAGAAGCACAAGAGCAAGAACCAATTAAGCGTACTGTGCTCGACTATAACGACATTTGCCAACTCGCGCCTTTTTTTGTGGGCAAGGAAAAGTTGGTGAATCGCCTGTGCAAACTTCTTGACGTGGACAAGGTGAACTGGATTCACGACCATAACTGCGACACCCCAGGCGTGCCTTTCGTGCAAGGGTTGCTTAAGGACCTCAACATCACCATCGAATTCAGTGGCGAGGAGGTGTTGAAAAACCTTCCAAAGGAAGGCGGATTCATCACCGTGTCGAATCACCCATTCGGAGCGCTCGACGGCATTATGCTCATCAAAATTATCGGAGAATACCGACCCGATTTCAAGGTGATGGTGAACATGATTCTGAACTACATCAGCGCCATGCGCCCCAACTTTATAGCTGTCGACGCCCTCGCAAGCAACGACCCCGCAAAACGCGCCGTGTCGATGAAGGGCATCACCACAGCCCTGCGCCATGTGAAGGATGGCCACCCTCTCGGTTTCTTCCCTGCCGGGGCAGTGTCGAAAGTGACACCGAAGCTTCGCATCGAAGACCGCCAGTGGCAACCCAATATCATCCGCCTGATTCAAAAACTGAAAGTGCCCGTTGTGCCCATCTATTTCCACGGCCACAACAGTGTGTTCTTCAACATTCTTGGCATGATCGACTGGCGATTGCGCACACTGAAACTCCCCTCTGAAGTGTTCCGACGCCACGACCAGACTTTCCGCGTGTCGGTAGGCCAACCTATCATGCCCGAGGAGCAGGCACAATACGATTCGCTTGAATCGCTGGGCGAATTCCTTCGCGAGCGCACATATTCAATGCGAAAGTGGGAGAAGTGAAACGCATCAATTAACTCAAAATCTATATATTACAACACGAAAAAACAAAGAAATTATGCCAACAGCACTTGAAACAGCAACCAAAAACGCAATGCAGAGATTCGGCATCATCGGCAAATCTCCGCTTTTCACCACTGCTATCGAACAGGCCCTGAAAGTGGCACCTGTCGACCTCTCTGTCCTCATCATTGGCGAGAGCGGGTCGGGCAAGGAAGTGTTTCCAAAAATCATTCACGACAATAGCAAGCGCAAACACGAAAAATTTATGGCAGTGAACTGCGGTGCAATTCCTGCCGGCACCATCAATAGCGAACTTTTCGGTCACGAGAAGGGGTCGTTCACCGGTGCTGTGGCAGACCACAAAGGCTATTTTGAAGACTGCAACGGCGGCACACTTTTCCTCGATGAGGTGGCTGAACTCCCGCTCGAAACCCAAGCGCTTCTGCTTCGCGTGCTGGAATCGGGCGAATATATGCGCGTGGGTAGTTCTGCTGTGCGCAAAACCGACGTTCGCATTGTGGCCGCTACCAACAAGAATCTCGAAACAGCCATAAAGGAAGGCAAATTTCGCGAAGACCTCTATTATCGCCTTTGCTCGGTGCGCATCGATGTGCCACCATTGCGTCGACGCGAAAACGACATCTGGCTGCTCACCCGAAAATTCAACCACGATTTCTCGGAAAAATACAGAACACCGGAAGTGGAATACAACGACGACGCCAAGCAGGCAATGCTCAACTACCGCTGGCCTGGCAATGTGCGCCAGCTGAAGAATGTGGCAGAGCAGATTGCACTCTTCGAGGCTGGAAGAAGACTCTCTGCCGAAGACGTGGCAAAGTATTTCCCTCAGCAAGTGGGCCTGGTGAGTGTGGACGGAGCCGAACACGACTACATGCACGAGCGAGAATACCTATTCAAGATGCTCTACAAACTGCAGCAAGACGTACTGAGTCTGCAAGAAATGCTCAGCTCTCGCCACATGCCATCCGATGCCACCACTTCTTACCAGCTCAACGACGACATCGAGCTGCTCAAACGCGAGAGCCGCAAATTGGCGAAGGTGAGCATGGGCGGTGGCGCAGACGAGCCGGGCAAGAAGATTATCGAAATCGGCAACGTCGGACACAAACCAGAGCCCGAAACACCCTACGCCATGGAGGTGGAGGCGCACATCAAGACACTCGACGAAACTGAGCGTGAAACCATAACCCGTGCACTCGAACGCAACCGCGGCAAGCGCAAGAAAACCGCAGAAGAACTCAACATCTCGGAGCGCACTCTCTATCGCAAAATCAAGGAATACGGTCTTGAATCAAGAAATCAGCACAACAACCAATGAAGCACTTCAGCAACATATTCCATCGCATCGTTGCCATCGTGGCGCTACTCGCTGTGATGCAGGCATGCTCCGTCTACAACTTCTACAAGTTCAACGGCGCATCACTTGACTACAATGTATATAAAACCGTTTCTATCAGCGACTTCCCCATTCGCGCAGCACTCGTATATCCACCACTGCAACAAACTTTCGAAAACAAGATGAAAGACATGGTGGCACAAAACACTCGCTTGCGCGTGATCGACTCGCCTAACAGCGACCTCCGCATCGAGGGCGAAATCACGGGCTACAACCTCACCCCACAAGCCGTGGGCGAAGATGCTTACGCAAGCAAGACCCGACTCACCATCACGGTGCGCGTGAAATATATCGACAACAAGAATCCGGCCTTGACCAACGACCAGAGTTTCTCGGCTTACCGCGACTTCGACAGCAGCCAAATGCTCACCGATGTGCAAGACGACCTCTGCGCGCAAATTTGCGACGACCTCAAAGACCTCATTTTCAACGCCACATTCGGCAACTGGTAAACCAACAAGCATGAACATTCTCTCCGACATACAACAACTTTTGGACAATCCCTCGCACCGCGTCGACGAGCATTGGCTCGAGGAGGCACAGCAGCAATATCCCTACTTTAGCCTGCCCGCCTTGCTCTACCTGAAGCAGAACGGCACTGAAGAAAACAAGGATTTGCTCGGCCGACTCGCCATCAGCAGCGCCGACCGAAAAGTGCTTTCCATGCATCTTGGAGAGGGAGCCGACATGTTCCGAAACTTCTACCCCGAAGAAAAAGAGGAGCCGGCAGCCACCACCAGCCATGCCATCGACATGTTTCTCGATGCTTTTGGCTCTGGCAGCCAGAAGGAAGTGGAGGTGCTTGAAAATATGATTTTCAACCCCACCCCCGACTATGCCGACATCCTCGCCGCAGAAGACGATTCAGCACCTGCTGCCGACGGAACGGGCGAAAGCGCACAAGACGCACTCATCAATAGCTTCATAGCACAAGAGCGCGAAAAAGAGAAAGAAGTGGCCAACATTCCGCAGCAGCACGTCGACGAGGCTGAAGTGGCAGAAATTGCCGACACTCCTATCGCGCAACCCGTTGAGCATGACGACTCTATGCTCAGTGAGAGCCTGGCAAAAATGTACATCTCCCGACGCAATTATTCGAAGGCTCTTGAAATTATTGAGAACATAAATTTGAATTTTCCAGAAAAAAGTATTTACTTTGCAGACCAAATTCGTTTCTTGCGAAAATTGGTACTCAACGAAAAAACAAAAAAATAAAGATTATACATTAAAGACATGAACGCTATTTTTGCAATTTTAATTACTATCGCAGCAGTATTGCTGATCGGTGTGGTTCTTATTCAAAAGTCTAAGGGCGGCGGCTTGGCTGCCAATGTTAGCAACTACAACCAAATCGCTGGTGTACGCAAAACCACCGACTTCGTAGAAAAAGCTACTTGGAGCTTGGCTATCTTCATCTGCGTGCTTAGCATCTGCGCTTGCATCTTCGCAAAGAGCAGCGACGCTAACCAAGGCACCCGTCTCGCTACTCCACAGACTGAGCAACAACAAGGTACTGGCATCCCAACCTCTGGCCAAGACCAACCAGCTGCTCCAGCTAAGAAGTAAGGCACAGCCCTACCACACAGCGAAACATATCACATAGCGCCCGTGCGACCGACACAGGGCGCTTGTTTTGTTGTACTTCCTCCCCACAAGAAAAGCCTCCCCCTCTCTTGGACATGAAGGAATTTCGCCCTCGTCACCTCGCAGACCTTTAGACCTTTAGACTCGTTGACTTCAGAAAGACAAAAACCACGATAAACAAGAAATAAACATTTCCTTATACTACCACC
>JAUNNJ010000029.1 GCA_030531495.1 Bacteroidales bacterium | reverse complement strand
AAATATTCTGTTTCAACACCTTAAAAATTTTAACTTTTTTTTCGACGAAGTCAGGGGGCAATGAGCCGCGGAGAATCCTCTGCGGCTTATTTTCATTATGTGAAGGAGAATGTTTTTTTAGATGACTGTTGAGGCGGTGTATTGTGGTGGGGGCTTTGGGTTAGAGGTGTTTATTTCCTGATTTCCAATGTCACTTCGAGGTAGGAGCGACGGCCTTCTATGTAGTCGGCGTAGAGCGTTTCGGGGTCGCGGCCACGGAGCACTTTGCACTTGCCGCATTCTTCGCAGCAGTGCAGGCATCGCCACTGCTCAAGCACGTGGGCGCGCCGCTGCTCGCGTGTGGTGTTATCAGCGGCGTTGTGCTCTGACATATTTGCGAAGATTATAAGCTGCGTGAACGTCGCCCGACGCTCCCGCAAGGTTGAGAATGGCAAAAATACAAACAGCCACATTGCCAATGGCTACGCCCACGATGGCAGGGATGAGCCCCAGCACAATGCCGGGCATTAGCGACACGATGTTGCGAACATTGGTTGCTATGGGCAACTGGTAGCGGCAATAGGCGTGCAGACCTTTAAGACTGATGCCGTAGGAAATGGTTTTGTAGTTGTTGTCCGACACATAGGCGCAGGTCACCCCGTGTATCACTTCGTGCACAGGGATGCTAACAATGAAGCCCGCAATTGCCAGCAGCACAGCCATCAGTGTGATGGTGGGCACACCGTGAAACAACAAAAACAAAGGCACTACAACGATGCTTGCCCCCATTAGGCCGCAAAAGAAATGGATAAGTGAATTCATGACAATAGTTGAATAGTGATAAAGGTGTTGACACCCACGAGTGCCAGCCACCAGAATATGAAAATAATTAAGTTGACAGTGTAGTACGACACATTCCACTTGTCGGCAATCTTCAGCAAATCGTCGACACAGAGGTCAAACGCTGGCTCTATCGGTCCCTTGTAGTGCTGATAGAGGCAAACTGAGCCAACCACATAAATGCTGGCATAGACCGCCATCATCACCACACAAAGAATGGAAATCCACGATGGCGACAGGCAAGCCGCCCAAATGCTTGCTCCAAGAGGAATGAGCGCACTGATAAGCAACAGCACGCCCTGCACCCAAAGGTTGAAAACCACAGATATTTGCTTGTAGTTGAGGTGGAAAATTTTCCCCAACAATTGGAGGAACCCTACACATATCATAAACGGAAGGAGTACGATGAGCGAGATTCCTGATTTCAACGGATTTTTTGATAATGATGCCATTGTGTTATAGTTTGAGTGTTTGTCGGATGGATTTGGGAAGTTTGCCGCGCACGAGGTGGTAGGATTCGCTTATCCATTCCTTCACTTGCTGGTCGGTTAGGCCGCTGTCGAGCACCAGGTTGTTCCAGTGGCGCTTGTTCATGTGGTAGCCAGGGCTGACGCCGGCATAGCGTTCGCGGAGTTCTTCGCCACGTTCGGGAAGCAATTTCACCTCCACGGTGGGGCGTGGCGCACCAAGCCAAAGAATGGCAAACCATTTGCCTCCGATGCGAAACGACAGCCAGTCGGGGGCAAACAAATCTTCCATTGCTCCCGGAAGCGATAGGCAATATTCCCTTACATCCTCAATGTTCATGCTCCCACCCATTTAAATTTTGCATCGCCAGCCCCGATTTCGAAGTGGAGTTTCACGATGCCAAGGTCCATTTTTGTGTAGCCCACCATCGAAAATCCACGCTTCGCTCTCACTTGGTGCACGCCGCCTTCCATGCCGAGATATTCAAGGTGGAATTTCTGCTGGTTCACAGCCGTAGGGGCTTTGAGGGCGGCTTCCACGCCTCGGATAAACCACTCGGGGATGGCGTCGCTGGCGTTGCTCACTTGTTCGGCGGTTTTGCGTTTCATGTTTCGCCCAGCATCATCGGGATATCCGATTGCAATCATGCAGGCAATTTTCTCGCCGTCGGCAAGCGAATACGCGCTTTTAATTTTGCGGTAGGTGAGGCCTGCCCAGCAGGAGCCCAATCCTAATTGCTGCGCCAAAAGCACGAGTTGTTCGCCATAGTATCCAATGCGTTCATCCAAATCGTCGGCTTTTGTCCCCGCCATCACCATATAGTTGCTCACGCCCGAAAACGTGCCGTAGGCCAATCCTCCGCTGAAGCCTTTGGGCTCGTCGGTCACGAGTTGGATATGCAGATTTCCATCGCGGTTGCATTCGTCCACCTTGGCTTGCAGTGCCTCGATGATGTCGGCAGAGAGAGGCTTGTCGATATAGCGACGCACGCTGTGGCGCGCTTCTATTGCTTCAAGTAGAGTCATATCTATTTTCGTTTTTTTTATGTAGGGGTTCTGTGTGAAAATGTATCGCAAATTTCCATAAAATATTCGTGATACGCAAATTGTGTGGCAGTTTTATTCTTGCTCGTTTCTTGGATTCATGATGCGGAAGCCGGTGCTCCAGTCACCTGCTAAAAGCCGTTCAATCACGATATTGCTGCCGTGCACCACATTCACTTTACCCTCAATCCAATCGGCATTCATCTGTGCCATCTGCTTGTATTCGGGCGAATGGCAGTCGGTGTGGCCAGTGTCCACAATGTCGACATCGGTGTAGGCGTTCACCCAACTTTGCTTGATTTGTGCTTTAGTGGCTTCGTCAAACTTTGCGGTGTAGCCTGAAAATGCCTTTTCAAGATTGAAGTCTTTCGGGTCGTGGTCTTTCATATAAAGATGCCCTTGCTGCTTCAGGTTGAATCCCGATAGGGTGGGAGTGTGGAGCAAGAGGGTGGCGCAGTCGTCCACATGTGGGCGAACAATCATCTTGGAGGATTGGATGTCTTTCCACGAGCCGCCACAGTAGCCCATCGCCACCAGCACGGTGTCGATTTCTACGGGCATTTCATCAAGGGCGTGTTGAATGGCTTCGCGCATCTTTTGCGGTTCGGCATGCAGCCGTTTGTCGAGCCATATTGTAGGGTAGTTTGTCCCCAATTTGCATTGTGCGGCATTTACATACTCCTCAAGCGAGGAGCACGCTAAAATCATAGTGGAGGATGTGGTTGGCATTTTCATTGTCGTTAATGTTGAGCAGGTCAAAAAACTGGTGATTATTCCATCCCGTCGATGGCGTAGAGAAGCATACGCTTTGCGCGCGATTTGATGTAGTGGTCGACGGTTGCATACTCGTCTTCACCCATGGTGAAACAACCGGCACTTCTGCCGTCGAGGCTCATTGGCTCGGCGATTTGAGCTTCTTTATCACGGTTCACACTCGGCCATGGGTGAATGAGCAATTGGCGGCGTCGTGCGTTTGAATTGCAGGCGTCAAGTCCGTCTACGGCATGGTATCGGTAGTGCCATTTAGGACTTACACCCACTGATTTTTCTACAAGAAACCATCCGAGTGAGGAGCAGTTGCTGCCCAGCTGGTTGCTGAATACGGGCTTTTTATCAGTGCTGCCACCACCAAAACCGTGTGCGCACCAGAATTTCTCCACTATACCGTCGACCTCTGTGTCCCAAAGGAAGAAGCGGTCGTTGTTCGACGGGATGCTGTAGTCCACAATGAGCAGATATCTTGTGTCGGCATTGTAGCGTTTTGCCTTCTTTTCAAATTTTGAATGAACCATGCTTCGGTAGCGCTTGCTGATTTCTTCCATCGACACACTTTTTTGCGTGTTTTGATGGCTTCTTTTGCAACTTGAAAATGTCGCGGTGGCCAGCGCAAGCAATAAGATGCCCACCACCGAATAGTGTTTGAATCGGAGTTTGTGTTTCATAAGGGTTTAAAGTTAATTATATTGTTATGTTTTATGTCGTTAGAATCTGTACACGGCACAAAGATTGATGCGGTTGGCATGCCCTTTAATGCCAGAGGCAATCTTCTTTTCACCAAAGTTGTATTCAATGCCGCCAAAGCAGTAAGGGGTGATGTAATAGAACAGGTTGGCAGCGAAATACTGGCTATGGGCAAAGTCGTTGGCATAACTGTAACTGTCCTTGCGGTCGATGGCGCAATAGCCGTAGATGATGTTGCTCATCAGCGATGGCGTCCACGAATAGGTGGCCGAGACATAGGCTCCGAAGGCAGGAACAGATTTGAATATCACATAGCCTTCCTTGTCGATTTGGCCCGAACTGCAAAGGTGCAGACTTGAATTGGCAAGGTCTTGAATATAGTTCGCCACCCCTTTGCCATACACGCCCTGTGCCGAGAACGACAAATTGGGCAGTGCCTTGTATTCACCACTGAGGGCAATGCCGTAGCCCGATGTGCGGCGGCTCACTTCTTCGGCATTTGCACCTGTGCCATCGTGAGAGAGCCAGTAGCTGATGTTCTCCCACAATCCTGCCACTTGCACATGCCCGTGGCTTCCCTTGTATTTCAAGTGGAAGGTGACATCGGGATATTTGTTGTAGTTTTGCTTGATACCTTCTACCGTCTTGTCGTTCACTATTTTCGACGGTTTCTCCAATGCAGCCGCCAAAGTCCAGTGCGGGTTGAATTTGTAGGTGTAGCCGATGAGTGTGTGCGTGAGCGACACCTGTGTGTTAGGCCCTTTCAAGTCCACAGTGGCGGGACCTGCCTTCAAATCCATAAAGTAGGAATAGGTTTTGCCGATGGTCAATCCGTTGACCGACATATATGCTTTCCCGAGGCAGATGTCCTCGCGGTTCTTTTCCACATTCTCCTTGCAGGTGAAGTCGATGTAGGCAATCACTTTAAATTTGCCTTTTTGGGCACGGGCTTTTGCGTAGAGCTTGGTGCCGGCTGCCGTATAGTCGAAGTGACCAGTTTTGTCGGTGGGCACAGAGATGCTACTTGGTGCAAACTGATGGCTGCCAAGCGCACCGCTGAAGTCGTAGAAGGCGTTGCACTGGATGCGCGCACCGAAACCCACCGAAAGCACATTGTCTTTGGTGGTGAGCATAAATCGTGGGTCGCCGGCATCGGAGTATGCTTTTTGCAGATAACCAATCTCTTCCACATATTCTTTGTGGTTGGTGCTGTCGGTTTCTTCCGCGCCGATGGCTGGAAAGGCGAGTGCCATTGCCGCCATAACTGCAGCAAGCCTGATTCCCGTATTTCTCGCTTTTGCCACATAGTGGCTAAAATTTGTCATTACCATAGCAAATGCTATTTAATAGGTTGCATTCAGATTGTTTCTACAAAGGTACACCAATTCCCAATATCATCAAATAATGGCGGGAGGTGATGTGGTTTTTTTATTTTTTGCAACATTCGTGCCATTTTTGATGAATCCAATTAATTAATTTTGTATATCATCATTTTTTAATGAAAATAACATAAACTACACCGATATGACTAATCGACTTTTATTCGCCTCAGTGTGTGCTTTAGCATTGGCCGCAACATCTTGCCATACAGCACAAACAGCTCACAAAGGAATTGAACTGGGCCCCAACCCATTCATCACTCATATGTACACTGCCGACCCTTCCGCCCATGTGTGGAATGATGGCCGCCTCTATGTGTATCCATCACACGATATCGTGCCAGCGCGTGGTTGCGACTTGATGGACAAATACCATGTGTTCTCCACCGACGATATGGTGAACTGGAAAGACCATGGCGAAATCGTGAATGCCGACATGGTGAAGTGGGGCCGTCCAGAAGGAGGATTTATGTGGGCTCCAGATGCTGCTTACAAAAATGGCAAATACTACTTCTATTTCCCACATCCAAGCGAAAGCAATGTGGCTCCGTCGTGGAAGGTGGGCGTGGCAGTGAGCGATTATCCCGATCGTGATTTCAAGGTGCTCGACGAGCCTATGAAAGCCCCTAACGGCTATGTGGGTGGCTGGGATATGATCGACCCAACTCTGTTTATCGACGATGATGGTCAACCATACCTTTACTATGGTGGAGGTGGCAACCTCTATGCAGCACGCGTGAAAGACAACATGATTGAACTCGCCGAGCCTCTCAAGAAAATGGAAGGCTTGAAGGATTTCCACGAAGGTGCATGGGTACACAAATACAACGGCAAATACTATTTGAGCTATGCCGACAACTTCGATGGCGCCAACCGCATGCTCTACTGTATGAGCGATTCACCAATGGGACCTTGGGAATATAAGGGCATATTGCTGGCTCCCACCACTTGTGCCATGACCCACGGCAGCATTGTGGAATACAAAGGTGAATGGTTCCTCTTTTATCACAACAGCGACTTGAGCCACAAAAACGAATATCGCTCAATCGCAGTCGACAAACTCTACTACAACGCCGACGGCACCATCCGCCTCGTCCAACAGCACCACTAATCAGACTGTCGCAGTAAGTGCCTGTGAGAAGCAAAAGATAGTCGTTTGCCTCTAATGCACTTTGGGGAATTATAAATATTTAGTTAGTAATAGCATTCAGGCCTGGAGCACCACGCGCCCCAGGCCTGAAAATATCCAAAACTCCCAATTTATCAGGAAATACCTACATGTCGTCCATCGATAGGCACGCTTTCTTTATCTCCATACCTTTGAAAATCTTGCGTTTCATTTCGCTGACTTTTTCTTCAAGTCGAGAAGGTGAGTATTTTTGTGAATTTCGTTTCACATCGTACACTTCTACTTCTCCGTTAATGGTTTCAGCCACAATGTCAATTTCAAAATCATCGCGATTTCCTTTTGAATTGATTCCATTTGGTTTCCACCAAGCCCCTATCTGCTTGTAACCGAATGTTTCTATCATTTTTTGTCTGAACCATCTTTCTAATGCGATGCCGGAGAATGTAGTATAGTCGTCGGTCATGATTTTCTCGAGAGCGGGCATGTTATGTAGTTCAATTAGTGCTGCGTGGCGGTGGATGTATCGAAACCAAAAGCGGAAGAAGTTGTCTTGTATCTCATATCTTACTGTTTGACTACCTTCTTTGGCACCAACAGGACGCTTTTTTTTGATGAGTCCGTATTTTTCTTCAAGTATTTTCATTTGCCCTCCCAGACTTCTCATTCCCAATGCACCTTCAATTTCGCTTTGGGTTACATCTCCGTGTGCAATTTGGTCAAGAATGCTGAAGTAGGTACCGTATTGCTTTCCAAATTCCTGGATAAGTATATTCTTTCCTTCGTCAATGAAAAAACTGTCACCACTTGAGCAAACATAGTGAATCATTTTGTTTGCATCAGTGCAACCGTTGTTCATCAGTAGTTCTATATATCGTGCTACTCCACCGGTTATTGTCCAAAGTGCAAGAAGGTCTTCTGCTGTGTAATTTTGTTTGTGGTCGCTGAGGATTTCCTTGATTGTACTTGTACTGAATGGTTGAAGCTTTATTGTGCAGTCATCTCTGCCAAATAATGGTTGCCCTTCATCTTTGAAAATTTTCTCAATTAATCGGAAAATGGACCCCGATACAATGAGGCAAATATTCGTTTCCTTTTTGTACTTGTCCCACAGTTCTTGTATGTCGCTGAAAATTCCAGCATTGACATTGTCGAATTCCTGGAATTCGTCGATGAATAGCGTGAACTTTTTGCGCTTTCCGATTTCCAATATCAGATGAAACAATTCACGGAAAGATTGCAATCCTTCGGGGATGAATTCTCCAAGTTTTTCCCTTGCTTCTTGGGAGAAATTCTTCACTAATATGGTTTCTGTTTTTCTGCCCACAAAGAAGTATAGACCAGGTGCTTCTGCACTCGTGTTGCTCATCATTTTGTACACAAGACTTGTTTTCCCTACACGCCTTCTGCCAGTGAGTACCACGAAGCGTGAATAGTCTTCGTAGGCTTGGCGTTGAAGATTTGTGAGTTCTTTGAGTTCGTTATCCCTGTCGTAGAACTTTTTCATAAGCATTTTGTTTTGTTTGAAATTTTATAGCAGTAAAATTTATGGGTATAAAATATTGTGTGTAAAATTATAAAAATATTGTGTAAAAATCAAATCATAGACCGAAAAAATGTGATGAGGGGGCTTGGGTGCTATCAGCACGTGCATCTCTTTGAAGGAGATGCACGCAATTTCTGAAGTAGATTTTGCTTTTTATCGTAGAGAGTGCCTGTGAGAAGCAAAAGATAGTCGTTTGCCTCTAATGCACTTTTTGGGGTTTATGGTGGGGTTAGGCTTGCCAGGTCATTTTGATGTGGGGGATGCCGTCGAGGATGAATGGGGCGGAGGATTGCTTGAAGCCTACTGTTTCGTAGAATCCTCGGGCGTATTCTTGCGCTTCGATGTCGATGACGGTGGCACCGAAGTGCTCTTTGGCGGCTTCAATGGCGTGGAGCATGATTTGCTTGCCGTAGCCTTTTCCCCGCTCGGTGGTTGCGACTCTCCCTATCGACACGCGCGACATGTGTGTGCCGGCTGGACACACACGGCAAAGCGCCACCACGCGATTGTCTACCGAGAGCCACAGATGAATTGAGGGCTGGTCGTCGCGGTCCAGGTCTTGGTACACGCAATCCTGCTCAACGACAAACACTTCGCTCCTCACTCGCAGCAACTCATAGAATTCGTCGATAGTCAGTTCCCGAAATGTTTTCTTATGTAGTATGGGCGTTGGCATTTCCTTTGTCGGTCGAGGAATTCAGGTTTCTCATGCAGAATGGCAGGCTTCCACGGCTGTGGTGATTTGCCACGCAAGCACAGCATTTGCCGTGTCGAGGGCATTCCTTCGGACAGTTGCATTCGAAAAACTGGTCTTCTGCAACTGTTGACTGACGGAGTGGGCAACTCATAGTATTCTGCTTATTTTAGTGCTTTTCCGCAAGAGAAGGCATCGCCAATCACTTTGCCCATCTGAATATATTTGTGATTCACAGGCTCGTAGGCGATGATGTTCATCTTCTCTACATCGGGGTTGCCTTGTTCGTTGAGATACGCTTCATCGCAAAGCACATTCACCACTTCAGCCACGAGGTAATAGCCAGTTTCCGATTCGTCGATTTTCTCCTTGATGCGGCACTCCATTGTCATAGGGAACTCCTTGAACAGTGGTGCGCACACATTTGGAGCCTTTTCTGCGGTCCAACCAGTCTTCGCCATCTTGTCGGGGTCGCTCTTTGCGCTGGCAATGCCCACGAAGTCGGAAGCCACCATTGTTTCGGCGGTGGCGAAAGCCACGGTAAACTCGCCATTGTTCAGTTTCAGATTGTCGGTAGTGGCATGGCTGCCCATGCTTATCATAATCTCGCTCATGTCCCAAGTGCCACCCCAAGCGGCATTCATAGCGTTAGCCACACCTTGTTCGTTGTAAGTGCCGATAATCAGCACTGGTTGTGGAAGCATCCACGGTTTTTTACCAAATGATTTCATAATATGATTATCTTATTTATGCGTGTGAAGTTACTGAAAAATTATAGAAATTCATCCAAAAAAGCTCGAAAATTCCACATCATAGACAAAAAATTCGGCCATAAGGAGGGGTTGTCCCAATGGCCGATGGTTGTGTAGTATCTTATTTTTTTGCATTGAAATGCTGGTAGGCTTCGATGGCGTGCGAAAGTTGGCTGTCGCTATGCTCTGATGTGAAGAAAGTCGTTTCGGGATTTTTCTTGAACGGCGTCCAGTTGCCGCCAATCCAAGTGTCTGCGCCTATCTTTATCGGAAGAGATTTCTCCACAGGCTTGCGTCTCTGCTCATAATCAAGCGGATGCTGAGGTGTATAGAAATGACAATCTGGTACTATCAGACAGTTATCACCAATCTCTATAGGGGCATTGTCAAGGAATGTGCAGTTCTGGTTGACGGTCACATTCTTTCCGATCTTGATTCTGAAACCGAGGTCGCAACGGAACGGAGGAAGAACGGTAGATGATTCGTCCATATCCGGCAACAGTTCCTTTTGCAACATCTTCATCTCCTCAAGATTGTCGAAAGACAAATTGTTGTTTATCTTCATTGAGAGATAGTAAGCCTTACCATGTAACTGTGCTATCTCTGTGTCCGAGTAGTCGTAAAGTTCTCCAGCGAGGAGTTTTTCAAGTTCTGTCATAATTTTAGACGTTCTTAATAAATTTTGCAGGTACACCACATGTTACTTCTTTTGGTGTCCCCGAACATGCCATTGGCACTAAGGCGGTAATAGCTGTGAGTATGATTGTCAGATACTTTTTTATGTCGTCCAAAAATTATTGTTCTGGTTTCAAAGGCCCATAGAAATAGCTAGCTGTAGCTCCACCATCCATGAGGAAATCGGAACCCGTAATGAAAGTTCCTTTCTCGCCAAGCAGCAGTTCTGCAACATTGGCAACCTCATCGGCCGTACCTGGGCGACCGGCTGGACATTTGGCAAACATGTTCTTGTAGAAGTCACCACGAGGTCCGTTGAACTCGTCGATAGCGAGAGGTGTAACGATGATGCCGGGAGAAACGCTGTTGATACGCGCTCCACGCTCACCCCACTTCACGGCTTCTGCCATCACACGCTTCACGTTGCATCGCTTAGCCATTTGGTAAGCATGGAGGGTGTCGCGGATGTTGTCGGGTTGCAGCATTTCAAGGCTGAGCAAATCCTCGGTCGGTGTACAAGCCAGTTGCTCGTCCTGTTCGGGTGTGAGTGCTGGCATACGATGTCCTGACTGACTGCTGACCACAAGACCTGTGCCGCTAGGGGCAATGACCTTGCCCACCTCTTCGAGCAAAACTGATGTGCCATACAGATCAACCCTCAAGATGGTTTCTATCGGTGCCTGACTTGGCGATACTCCTGCTGCACAAACCATCATCTTCAGTTCGCCTAAAGACGTTGCCTTTGCAATAGTAGCAACTATGGATTCCCTTGATGCCAAATCCATTTCCGTGGGTTCAACATCATAACCTGCATTGCGCATAATGTCGCAGATGTTATTGGCATGGTCGATGTTCTTGTCAGCAACAACAATCTTCATACCATACCCCATTCGACGTGCAATGGCCATTCCTATCTGACCTGCTCCTACGAGCAAAAGTACTTGTTTCATTGTCATACGATTTTCTTCCATTTATTCTTTGTCTCTATTGAATACTGGCATCTGATCAGGTAGGTCGATAGCCAGTTCTATCAATCCTGCAATACTACCTTCTTCGTCATACCATGGTGTTTGGTGGAGAAGCTTATGCTTGCCGTGACGGATAATCTGATAGGTATTGCTTTCGCCAGCATCTATCATGTGGCGAATCATTGCACTAGCTTTCGCCCCATGACAATTATAGAGATTCTTGCCAACAACATCGCCATCACGATCGATGGCATACTCGCCCTTGCCCGAGATAACCACATAGAGCTCTTCGTGGGTCTTGTGTGAGTGGAGGAAAGGTGCGTCTTCGCCAGCAGTCAGACGCTGCAACGATGCTTCTGCACCCGTCATACCGAGTTCCTGACCAAGGAAAATCTTACCTTCTACGTTCTGCCAACCATTGAGGTTCTTGATTGCATAATTCTTCATAATGTACTGTTGTTTTGAGTTTACAACTTGTTGGTTTTTCGAGCGCAAAGTTACTGACATTCTTTAAATTACACAAGAAGGCACTTTTTGTTGCCTTGGTTACCTGAAGGTTAGCATTGGTCATTTCAGATGCTTACAAATTTGACTTTAACAGATTATAACTTAAACGTAGCGTTCTTACATTCCGAGTTTCTTCAACCACGCTTCCACGCTTTTCTTGCCACTTGTGCGGACATCGTGACCGTAGATTGAGAGCGCATCCTTGAAGGTGGCATTTGGATAAGCCTTCTTCAAATCGTTGACGGCACTTCCCAAACCACTGCCTTCGTGGGTGGTGAATGGGATGATGGTCTTGCCGTTGAGGTCATACTTGCTGAAGAAAGTGAACATCACCTGTGGATAGGTCCCCCACCAGATAGGACCTCCGATGAATACGGTGTCGTAGTCATCAATGTTGTTGATGTTGCCCTTGAACGCTGGGAGTTCGCCCTTCTGTTGTTCCTCCTGTGCAAGGTCGCAAAGTGGAGCATAAGCCATGTCATACGACTTTTCGGCTACGATTTCGAAGCGGTCAGCACCTGTCAGCTCGCAGATGATGTCTGCTACAAGTTTGGTGTTACCTTCCTTGATATTTCCCACTGAATAATTCTCGCCAGCGTGAGAGAAATAGATTACGATTGCTTTCATATTGCCTGATTCCTTATTTGTTACTTCATTTGTTTTTGCTGTTCCCGAACATGCCATTGACACGAAAGCCATCAGGGACGTGAGAATGATTGTCAGATACTTTTTCATAAGCCTTATTTTGTGTTAATTTTCCTTAGCGAATCTTGGATGGAATCTGCTTTTTCGTGTCCTTTGCTAAATATTTGTGATTCTATTGTCCATTTTTATATATTATGAGTTGTGATATTTTTAATAAACTTCGCAGGATTACCTGCTACTATTGTGTTGGGGGCAACGTCTTTAGTCACTACAGAACCAGCCCCTACGACGGCATTGTCTCCGACGGTAATTCCTGGCAGAATGGTTGCACCAGCACCAATCCATGCCCTTTTGCCGATGTGTACGGGTTTGCATGTAATCACCCAACGATTTTCAAGGTCGTGGTTGTTGGAAATGAGTTGGCAGTTAGCTGCGATCATGGCACCGTCTTCGATGGTGATGCCACCGGCCGCCATCATCAGGCAACCGTTCATAATGACGCATCCCTTGCCAATGCTCACCTCGTGTGGACGAATAGCAGTCAATGGCGACATTACTCTTGAGCCTTCGCCAATTTTCTCTTTGAATATTTCTTGCATCAAGCCTTGCCATTCTTCGGTGTATGGCTCAGCCTGATTAAATCGATGCACCAATTTTGCGTGGTGTGCAGCGAGTGCCAATTCTTCGGGTGTCTGCTTGCTGCAGTCTATTCGTTTTTCTTCCATATTGGTTTTTTAAATTTCGGTGAGATGGATATCGTTGTTTTTTTATGCTCTGACGTTAGCTTATTTTTTTGCATTGAAATGTTGGTAGGCTTCGATGGCGCGAGATAGTTGGCTGTCGCTATGCTCTGCTGTGAAGAATGTCGTTTCGGGATTTTTCTTGAACGGTGTCCAGTTGCCGCAAATGATTCCGTCGCATGCTATTACGGGTTGAAAGATTCCGGAATTGTTGTGGGCGTGGTGCTTGTGCTCAGGATTCAGCACGATGTCGCGACTTTTGTAGCCGATGAGGTATTCGTCGTAGGGTGGTATCAAAAGGTGATTCCCTTTGCGGAAACCGCGTGTGCGGCAGTCGTCGAGCAGATAAAACTCTCTCCCTTTGTATCTCAAGGCATGGATGCTGTCGGATAGTAATTCAATGGCTTTTTTGCAGTCGTTGATTCCAAGCCCCGACCACCAGGCGAAGTCCTCCAAAGTGGCGGGCTGATGGCTTTGGAAATACTTTTGAGCTAAAAGCATGAGCATTTCGTCGCGCTCCTTTTTCTCTGCAGGCTTCATCTTTTTGTGGGCGATGGCGTAGGTGGCTTTCATCGGCAGCAGGTCGCCACTGCAGAGTGTTCCGTCAAGTTCTGCATAGCGAATGTGGTAGGAGAGACGGTGGTTGTCGAGCACAATTCCTTCTGCCGACAGCGCGTCAGCGAAATCTTCTTTCGTTGCGCTGCCGAGTCGCTCCGTCGTGTCAACGATAATCTTGCGAATTTCGCGAATCTCATCCTCCTGAAGTTTGATTTTGTTGGCACTCATCCATCCGTTAATCACTTGCTTCGCCTTTGGTGCGCAAAGGTCGAGCATCCACCAGTAGTCGTCGGCTGCAACGAGTTGCCAAGTGCCACGCAGAAGGTGCAGGCGCACAATTTTTCCTTCGTCAAATGCTTTTTTGAAGGCACTCTGAGAAGGACGCTTCGTGCGCATCTCTACAGCCCAGCGCATCATTCGATATTCTTGGGCCTGCATTGCACCAAAGTGTGCCACCACCTCCTCCGGCTTAGAGAATTGTGGTGCCACCAATTGCTGGTTAAGTAGGCGGATGCTTACCGGATTCATATTGTTTGTTCTTTATCGCAGTTTCCGCAGTTGGAGCAACCGTTGCAGGTCATTCTACTGCCATATGTTTCACAATGATCTCAGGAAAAAATTATTGTTATACATTCGGCATTTCCACACAGAAGGTCGTTCCATGTCCAGCCTTTGACTTGACTTCAATCGAGCCCTTGTGCAGTGTGATAATCTTATGTACCAGTGCCATGCCAATTCCATGACCTTTCTGGCCAGTAGTGGTCCCACGGTAGAAGAGCTGGAAGATATTGCGCTGTTCTTCTGCACTCATGCCTTCGCCCGTGTCGGACAGGGTGATGTGAATACCTTCTTTCTGCATACCAATCAACACGTTAGAGGTCTGATTGGTGGAGTATTTGCAGTTGTTCTCTATCAGATTTTTTAGAGCTATGTTCATTAAGTATTCGTTACCATTGATAGAGAAATCTGCATCCGCCTCCATTGCTTTTTCGTCAAATGAGATGTTGATGGTGTAGTCGGGGTTAGCATGCAGCAACTGCTCACGTGCATCGAGCAGGAGTTCGTCGATGCGGAGAGGCTCCATCGTTATGCCGTGTGCGCCATAATCAGCTTTGGCAAGGTTGAGGAGGCCATCAATGAGGTGCGCCATACGATGGGCATCGTCAAGGCTTCGCGAGAGGGATTGCTGATACTGCTGTGGCGAGCGTTCTCGGGACAACGCGAGGTCGAGTTCTGCAGTAATGGCGGCAAGTGGGGTGCGAAGCTCATGCGAGACATTGCTGACGAACATCTTTTGCGAACTCAGCGCATGTTCTATCGGACGGATGGTGATGGTGGCGAGGTAATACCCTACAGCAAGCATGAAAACGAATACGATGACGAACACAACGACAATCGTGCAGCGAAGCGATGCCATGTTTGCCTCACCGTTGCCATCGCGAGCGGCCGCGGTGACCACATACTTGCCTTTGTAAAGTATGCCCACTGCCTGATAGCCTTCTTCTACCTCAATCGCCATCTCCACTTTCTCGCAAATCTGTCGAATCATCTCTGGTGTTTCCTTCACCATATCGTGCTTAGCGGCATCGTGGTAGAGCATCTTGAAGTCTGGTGTATAGACAGCTACTTCCACCTCGTTGATAAACTGCGTGTTGTTGAGGTAGATGTGTTGCATCGTTTCGGCATCCACTCGGTTTTCAAGATAGAGGTTAGCCTTTGTGATGGCTTCCGATCGCAATGTGTCGCGAAACGAGGCACGACGCGCGCTGTCGCTCATTATGTAGATGATAATGAGAGCCAGCACCATCACTGCAGCCATCACCGCCGTGTATTTCAATGTGAGGAGTATGCGCTTGTTATTCATCGTTCAGTATGAAACCAACGCCCGGTTTCGTCTTTATCAGTTTTACGGAAAAGCCACGGTCCACCTTTCTTCGTAGATAGTTGATGTACACATCAATGAAGTTTGTGCCGGTGTCAAAATGTGTGTGCCATACATTTTCTTGAATGTCAGAACGACTTACCACACGTTCCGCATTCTCCAAAAGATATTGGAGCAAAGCGAATTCTTTTGGCGTAAGATGGATTATGTCGCCACCTCGTGTACACTCATGCTTGTCAAGGTCAAGAGCAAGATCAGCATACTTCAGGCTGTTAGAGCCAGCTTGATGTTTGGCAGAACTGCCTCTTCTTAGCAGTACGCCAATTCTTGCCAGCAATTCGCGAAAGTCGAAAGGTTTGGTCATGTAATCATCTGCGCCAGCGTTGAAACCTTCCAGTTTGTCGTCCGTGGTGCCGAGAGCTGTAAGCATCAAAATAGGAATTTGAGGTTGTTCGGCACGGATGCACTTACATAGCTCAATTCCGTTCATTCCTGGCAAAATGATGTCGCTGACGACGAGATTTATGGCTTTCCCTTCGCTCCGCATCAATCGCAAAGCCATCTCTGCATCATACGCCAAAAGCACATGATGCCCAGCTTCCTCAATGCCCGTTTGAAGCAAAGTGGCAAGTCGTAGGTCGTCTTCTATGATTAAAATGCTACACATACGCATACAAAGTTACTCGTTTTTCGCCAAATATGAGACACACCTTTTGTTAGAATTTCATTAGAATTTACTCTAATGATTTTCTAATACAGTTCTAATGATTCTCTAACGATGCGTTACGGTGCGCCATAGTAATTTTGCACCCGATTTCAAGAACCCGATTGTTTAACTTATTGAAAAAGGAAGGAGACAAAAAAATGATGAAGAACCTTTTCAAATTCAAGAGGGGCCCTATGACGAGGGCTGTTTACAACAGCGAGTATGCTCGTTTCGCATCTCGCCAGTCGTTGGAACAAGTGTATAGCACGCTCTCTGCACACAAGCGCGGATTGAGCGAGCTAGAGGTTGAGAAGCGACGCCGAAAGTATGGCGAGAATATCGTGGTTCATGAGGAACGAACCAACCCGATGAAATTGTTCGTGTCAGCATTCATCAATCCATTCATTGGGGTGCTGACGGCTTTGATTATCATCTCATTTGTGCTTGATGTGGTTTTGGCTGAGCCTGGAGAGCAGGATTGGACTACAATCATTATTATTTCTACAATGGTGGTGTTTTCTGCCATTCTGCGATTTGTGCAGGAGTTGAAGGCTGGTCGTTCGAGCGATGCGCTGTTGAAGATGGTGAAGAATACTTGCTATGTGGTGCGTGACGACAATGAGAGTGGCGAGATACCTGTGGAGGAACTTGTGCCAGGCGACTTGGTGTTGCTAAGTGCTGGCGACATGATTCCGGCAGATCTCCGCATCGTGGAGACTAAAGACTTCTTCGTGAGTCAGTCTTCGCTGACAGGTGAGAGTGATTCCATTGAGAAAACACCTCTCTGTAATGCCGACGAAGGCAGCGTGGTCGACCTCGACAATTTAGCATTCATGGGCTCAAATGTGGTTAGTGGAACAGCTCTTGGAATAGTGTTCGCTACAGGAAATCAGACTTATCTTGGAAGCATAGCCAAGAGCATAGCAGGTCACAGAGCAGAAACGGCTTTCGACAAGGGTATCACAAAGGTGTCGATGTTGCTCATCCGCTTTATGCTCATCATGGTGCCGTTCGTGTTCATGGTCAACGGGTTCACAAAAGGCGATTGGCTTGAAGCATTCATCTTTGCTGTGAGTGTGGCAGTAGGCCTTACACCAGAGATGTTGCCCATGATTGTGACTGCCAACCTTGCCAAAGGTGCAGTGCGCATGTCGAAGAAGAAAGTTATCGTAAAAGACCTTAATGCCATTCAGAATTTTGGCGCGATGAACATTCTCTGCACCGATAAGACGGGTACGCTGACTCGCGACAAAGTGGTGCTGGTAAAATACATCAATGCCGATGGCAAAGAAGACAAGACGCGCAGAATCCTTCGCCACGCTTTCTTCAACAGTTTCTTCTCTACTGGTCTTAAAAACTTGATGGACAAGGCCATCGTGGAACATGTGAACGAGAAAGGAAAGCCACTGGATGTGGTGACAGAAGACTATAAGAAAATCGATGAGATACCTTTTGATTTCACCCGACGCCGAATGTCGGTTGTGCTTGAAAGCAAGGATGGAAAGCGACAGATTATCACCAAGGGTGCTGTCGAGGAGATGATTAGCATCTGCTCACATTGCGAACTCGACGGCAAGGTCATTCCTATGACAGGCAACATGCACACCATGGCCATGAACATTGTGCATGATATGAATAATCAGGGCATGCGAGTTCTTGCCGTTGCGCATAAGTCCTACCTCGACAAAGCGGGTGAATTCAATGTTGATGATGAGCAGGATATGGTTCTTATCGGTTACCTTGCCTTCCTCGACCCGCCAAAGGACTCTGCTGCAGAGGCTATCCGCCAGTTGCACGATGCGGGTGTTGAAGTGAAGGTGCTGAGCGGAGATAATGATGCTGTGGTAAGCACGATATCTAAGCAAGTAGGCATCACCAATACAACCTGTGTGGTAGGCTCCAAGTTTGAGCAGATGACTGACGATGAAAAGCGCATTGCTGTGCGCGAAAACTGTATCTTTGCAAAACTCACCCCTCACCAGAAAACTGAAATTATCACCCTTCTCCAGGAACAAGACAATACTGTTGGCTTTCTCGGCGATGGCATCAATGATGCTGCAGCTCTCCGTCAGTCAGACATCGGCATTTCGGTTGACTCTGCAGTGGACATTGCTAAGGAGAGCGCTGACATTATCTTGTTAGAGAAAGACCTTATGGTGCTCGAACAGGGTGTGCTCTCAGGGCGCGAAACATTCGGCAACATCATCAAGTACGTGAAGATGACAGCGTCGAGCAACTTCGGCAACATGTTCTCGGTTCTTGCTGCTTCTGCATTCTTGCCATTCCTGCCTATGCTCAGCATCCACTTGCTCATTCAAAACCTGCTTTATGATATTTCGCAGACTGCCATACCATTTGACAAGATGGATAAGGACTTCCTTATGAAGCCACGCCGTTGGGATAGTAGCGACATCGCCCGCTTCATGATATTTATAGGCCCCATATCAAGCATCTTCGACATCACCACCTATCTTCTCATGTGGTTTGTGTTTGGATGTCAGTCGATGGAGATGCAGACGCTCTTCCAGAGTGGCTGGTTTATTGAAGGCCTGCTCTCGCAGACGCTCATCGTGCACATGATTCGTACACGCCGCATACCATTCATTCAGAGCAACGCAGCATGGCCACTGCTGCTTATGACCTTTGCCATCATGGCCATAGGCATAGCCATTCCATTCACCTCGTTTGGCGCATACATTGGGCTCATGCCACTGCCACTGAGCTATTTCCCATGGCTCGTCGCTACACTCCTTTGTTACTGCGTACTTACTCAAGGCATCAAGATGTGGTACATCCGCAGATTTGGCAAGTGGCTATAAAAAGATTTTAGGTTTTGCGGGGCAAAGGACATTTGTGCAACTTTGCGCCCGCAAATACCAATAATGTACAATCCACCATTTAATCCAGAAAGTTCATTAGCGGCAAATGGCAATCTCTTGTTTCTCATAGGAGTGTGCTATCTTTCGCTTACATAGGAGCCCCTAATGCACTTTCTGGGTTTAATTTCGAAAATGAGAAATGAAAATTATAAACATTCTTTTGATAGCAGTCCTGATGATGGGCGGCCTCCACCTATACGCTCAAAACCACGATGTGGAGTACAATTGCTTTATTACGGCAGAAATGGATGCACGACTCGATGGTAATGATGCTGGCAGCTATGGTATTACGCAATTTGACATCATAAAAGGGAGCAATACTTTCCACATTGGTAGTTCTCTTCTGGCTTCAGAGCCTCTTGACCGGAGTTTCTGGGCATACACCGAGCATAGCATCGCTCCAACCACCGACCTCATATTTGCCTCCTATTACGACTCTTCGCCATTTGCACCTTCGAGATGGTATGCGGCTGCGGGCGTACACCAACAACTCGGGCGTACAACCCTTTGCCTGCATTATGCGTGGCGTCAATTTCATGAGGAATCACCGTCACACACCCTCGATATGACGCTGCATTTGCCGCTGTCTACGAAGGTCAACCTTCAACCTACCCTGCGGCTTGTAGCACAAGACCGTTTCGTGCGAACGGTAGGATTGATTCGTATGAGGATTGAGTTGGAATAGGATGATTGCATCCATCCGAAAAAAGCCATCGCTTTGTGACGAATCAAACTTTTGCAATATGTAAGTGCCGTTGTAGCGTGAGAAAATTTGATATTATCTCCAGGCATCATTTGCCAACTTCTGCAACACCCCAATCACACACTCGCCCATACTGTGCTATGGCTTACTTTGCCCACACCACATATCCCTCTTTTCGAGGCGATTGTGGTTTTAGAGCGTCGGGTGCGGCATATCCGAGGATGCAGTTGCCAATGCCTTCATATTCTTCGCTCACACCAAGGTCGTGCAGAATTTGCTTTCCTTCGGCCGACTCAAAAGTTTCCTTTGCTCGGTGAATCCAGCATGAGCCAAGTCCGAGGCTGTTGGCTGCCACCATCAGGTTTTCCATTACGAGCGAGCCGTCGTAGATGCGTGTGCCCACGCTTTTCTTTGCCAGCACCACCAGCACTACGGGTGCACCATAGAATGGGTCGCTCTCTATGCCGAGGATGGCACCATTCATCTTGCTAAGGCGGTCGCGTAGCTCCTTGTTGGTCACCACAAGAATGATGGGCGACTGCAGATTCATGCCCGTTGGAGCATAGGTGCCTGCTTTCACCACCTCTTCAATGAGGGCGTCTTCAACAGGCTTGTCGATATATTTCTTCACGCTTCGGCGTGTGATAATGTCTTGGATAGTTTGATTCATAGTCGTTTGTCTTTTCGTTGGTTATGCTTTGATTGCAGCCATTGCTTGCTCAAGGTCGGCGATGATGTCGGCCACATCTTCAATGCCCACGCTCAAGCGAACGAGGTCGGGAGCCACACCAGCTTCGCGAAGTTGTTCATCGGTGAGCTGACGGTGAGTGTGGCTGGCAGGGTGAAGTACACAAGTCTTGGCGTCGGCCACATGGGTCACGATGGTAATCATCTTCAGCGAGTCCATGAATTTGATGGCTTCGTCGCGAGTGCCTTTCAGACCGAAGGCAATCACGCCACAGCCGCCCTTAGGCAAATATTTCTGATAAAGAGGATAAAACTTGTTTGATGGCAGTCCAGCGAAGTTCACCCATCCCACTTCTGGTCGTGCCTCAAGCCATTCAGCCACCTTCTGGGCATTTTCGCAGTGTTGACGCATGCGCACGTGGAGGCTTTCCAAACCGAGGTTCAGAATATAGGCGTCTTGAGGACTTTGGCTACTGCCGAGGTCGCGCATCAGTTGGGCTGTGGCTTTGGTGATGTAGGCCAGTTTGCCGAAATCTTTGGCGTAGGTCAAGCCGTGATAACTCTCGTCGGGAGTGCATAGGCCTGGGAATTTCTCGGCATTTGCCATCCAGTCGAAGTTGCCGCTATCCACAATCACACCGCCCACACACGAAGCGTGTCCGTCCATATATTTAGTGGTGGAATGGGTCACGATATCGGCACCCCATTCAATCGGGCGGCAGTTTACCGGAGTGGCAAAGGTGTTGTCCACAATGAGGGGAATTCCCGCCTCGTGGGCAATCTTCGCAAAGCGTTCGATGTCGAAAACCGCACCGCCAGGGTTAGAGATTGTTTCGCCGAAGATGAATTTCGTGTTAGGCTGAATCAGTGCCTTCACTTCGTCGTCGCTGAGTTTGTCGGGGTCGAAGAAAGTGCAGTCAATGCCCATCTTCTTCATCGTCACGCCAAACAGATTGTAGGTGCCGCCGTAGATGTTGCATGCCGAAAGAATGTGTCCGCCCGCTTCGCAGATGTTGAATGCCGCAAAGAATGTTGCAGCCTGGCCGCTTGCCGTCAGCATAGCCGCCACACCACCTTCAAGCGCAGCAATCTTTGCCGCCACGGCGTCGTTGGTAGGGTTTTGCAATCGGGTGTAGAAATAGCCCGCGTCCTTCAGGTCGAACAGGCGAGCCATTTGCTCAGAGTTGTCGTATTTAAAAGTGGTCGATTGGTAGATAGGCAAAGCGCGAGGCTCGCCCTTTGTGGGTGCCCAACCAGCTTGTACACATTCCGTAGCTTTCTTCATATCAAAATCAATAATTTGTAGTAATTTGTTCTGTATTTTGATACAAAGTTACAGAAATTTTCTATAAAAACAGTGTACTGTGAATAAAATTTTCCGTCAGGGTTCCACTACCACGTCTTTTAATAGTCGGCTTGCTGGCCGTCGTGAGCCTTCCACGCACATTTTGTGATTTGCATGTCGGTGAACACAGCCTTGAACGATGATTCCTCTGGTGAGCAGGCGTAGATGCCGAAGCGCACTTCGTCGGTGGCTGCCGCCATGTGGCAAACGCGCATCTGGCTCCACTCTTTTCCATCGGTGGAACATTCGATGCAGAAGTCGTCGGCACGGCGTGAGAGGCGATACCACATCGTTTTCACGTCGGCAGGAATGGCTGTAGTAGCCCAGCCGCTAAATCCATTGTTGGTGCACACGCTGCCGAGGTGCTGGAACTTTTCGTTCTCGTATTCCACCGACCCCTTCAGCCAGTTCTCGCTGTCGAGATACATCACCACGCCGCATTGGTCAAAACGGTGATAGCTACCGGAGAAATCGGTTTTCACGATGAAACTGAAATACTTTTCTTTAGTAGGGATTTGAAGCGCGGGGGCATTGTCGTTTTGGAAATGATAGTAGGTGCGTTGCCAAAGGTCGGTCTTTTGCTTGGTCACCACTTCGATGGTGTCGCCTTTGATTTCAAAACTTTCTGGCTCGCGAGTCCATTCAAATGCTTTGAGGTCGAGTTTAGCGTTGCCTTTAATCGCGGTGTTCACGATGTCGGCAGTGTCTTTTTGATGCATATCACTGCTTTCCGAGTTGTTGCCAGTGCAAGCCATCAACGAGAGGGCCATTGCACAAAATAGAATTTTTTTCATAAATTGGTTATTTTAATCAGACTGCAAATTTGCAGTTTTCCAACCGCTTTTGCAATAGTGAAAAATAACCGTTTTTATTAAATAATGTTCAGCCGTTTCGCCACCTTATAAGCCTCCGACGAGTTGGCCACATGGAGTTTTTGCAACAAATTTTGGCGATGGCCGTTCACTGTGTGCACACTGATGCAAAGCCGGTGGGCAATCATTTTGCTCGACAACCCGTCGCCTACCAGGCGCAACACCTCCTTCTCCCGCTCACTGAGCATATCCTTCACACCCTCATTGTAGTTGGCAATGCGTTTCCCGTCAAGCGTGTTCACGATGGCGGCCATGCTCTCGTGTCCGCAGATAGCGACATTGTAAAGGCACAGCGCAAACACCGCCTTCCCCTCATTGTTATAGTGGAGATACATCACCCGGTGCACACAATCGTGATATTCGCCATCGGCATTCTTCATCCGCACAGGATGTTGTAGAATATAGTTTCGCTTCTCATCCGCAGAAATCGATTCAAGGATGCTGAGAAAACGCAATTCCCATGCACATTTTTCAAGCAAATCGTCGGGGTGAATGTGATTCAGAACATTCTTTTCCCATATACTGTTGACCTCTTCTTCTTGCTTTGAGTGTTTGATTCCCAAGCGACTGGCTAAACTTCCGTAGCTAATAAAACTCCGGTCCGACGACAAGTCGCTCAGCACAGCAATAGCATTTTCCAACTTTGCGTAATGCCGTGCGACGGCCTTGCACTCCTCAAAGTGCTCCTCGTGTCTGCTGGCATCGCCCTCACAGCCCACCATCAGTTGTTTCTCCAGATTATCAAAAGAAGCCTTCACTATAAAAAAGTCAATATTTGTAACACCCCCACAAAATTCCCTCAGCCACCCACAAAAAAACGCTATGCAGAGGTGGCCTTAGAGTATATTATTCTTAGTCTTTGTTGAGGGTTGGGTAGTGGAGTGGAACTTCGATTTCGAACTCTATTAGGCCGCTTACCTCACCGCCTGGCTGCTCGCGCCATGGCGTGTGGTGTATGAAGCTGCATTTGCCGTTTTGTATTACTTGATAGGTGTTGCTTTCGCCCGTTTCAAGCATGTGGCGAATTTTTGCGTTTGATTTTTCGCTGTGGCAATTAAATAGGTTCTTGCCCACGGCGTTGCCATCGCGTTTAGCCGCCGCCTTGTTCTGATAGAGCACCACGCCCTCTTTGTCGCACACTGTGGCTGCGAAGGCGGCATTTTCAAGATAGTCAAAAGTTTGTTTTGGCATTGATGTCCTGTTATGGGATAAACAATTCGTTTTGTTTGCGTTCGGCACACCCTTTTTTTATGGCCAGGGTTATCATGCCATGCATCAATTTGCCGATGGAGCGTGCTCCATTGGGGCAAACGCTCACGCATCGCATGCAAGAGATGCATCGCTTCTTGTCCACTGAGCGGAGATTTTCAGATGGAATGGCTCCGACAGGGCACAGCGATGCACATTTCCCGCAGTCGGTGCACTTCTTTCCTCCTGTTGGATTTGGTCCTGCCATTGGTTTTTTATACGGATAATTCCCGTTCAAAGCCGATTCGGGCAGAACTACTCCTTTTTCGATGGCATCTTTGATTTTCTCTCCGAAAGATTGCAAGTCATTTAGGTCGTCAGCATCTGGACGTCCGGCACCATATTTGCGTATGATGCTATGCTCGGCCACCGCACCAACGGCGGCAATGACTTTAAACCCCATATCGGTGCAGGTCTTGTGCAATTCGAGTAATGCATCGTCGTAAGCTCGGTTGCCATACACTGCCACCACGGCGCAGAATGCTCCGTTGGCCTTGATTTGCGTTTTTATTCGTTCGATGGCGAGCGCTGGAATACGGCCGCCATACACAGGCATGGCCACCACTGCCACATCGCCTTCGGTGAACTCTACTGTAGCGAGTTCGCTCTCTGGTGCGCATAGTTCACACTCGTTCACTGCACTGCCAATGCCATTGCACACGGCATTTGCCACTCTCTGGGTCCCTCCTGTGGGAGAAAACCGTATTTGCCATAAATTCATATTTGCTAAATTTCAAGGTTCTCCCGGAGTTGAGCCGAGAGAACCTGTTGTATTTAATGAGTTTTTATCCCTTATCGTATTGGGGAAAATTAGAAATTGTCGGTGTGTACCTCAAAGAATGATTGAGGGTGGAGGCAGGTAGCGCACACCTTAGGAGCCTTTGTGCCTACTACGATGTGGCCACAGTTACGGCATTCCCAAACTTTAACTTCAGATTTCTCAAACACTTGTGCAGTTTCCACATTCTGCAGCAGTGCACGATAACGCTCTTCGTGGCGCTTTTCGATGGCAGCCACCAGGCGGAATTTGGCAGCGAGTGCCTTGAAACCTTCTTCTTCAGCAGTTTTTGCAAAACCTTCATACATGTCGGTCCATTCATAGTTTTCGCCTTCTGCTGCTGCAAGCAGGTTTTCAGCAGTAGTGCCAATTCCTTCGTGGAGTTCCTTGTACCACATTTTTGCGTGTTCCTTTTCATTCTCAGCGGTCTTCAGGAAAAGTTCTGCTATTTGTTCATAACCGTCCTTTTTGGCTTGAGAAGCAAAATAGGTGTACTTGTTGCGTGCTTGTGATTCACCTGCGAAAGCAGCTTCCAGGTTCTTTTCAGTCTGTGTTCCAGAATACTTGTTAGCCATAGTTGTAAAAAATAAGTGTATTGTTGTTAATATATTAATAATGAGTTATTTGCCGATGCAAAAATGAGAAAATATCTCGCCGAGGATGTCGTCGGTGGAGATTTCGCCTGTGATTTCGCCGAGATAGTGCATACATTCGCGTATGTCTTGGCTCACAAAGTCGCCACTGATGCCGCTCTGCAGACCTTCAATGCTGCGGCAGATGGCTTCGCCGGCGCGCACGAGGGCTTCGTAGTGGCGGGCATTGGTCACGATTACCGCCTCGTCGTCGGCCACCGATGGGAGTGCAGCCAAATCGATGATGGTCTGTTCGAGTGCTTCCATATTTTGCCCGTCGCGTGCCGAAACATAGATGGTTTTCGTATCGACATCCGCAGGGATTTGGGCTTTGATAGCGCCGCTCACTGCTGTTTGTGCTTCTGCAGTGGCTGTGTCAATTTTGTTGACTACTACGAGCACTTTCTTGCCCTTGCAGCGGGGGAGGATTTGCTGGCTGAATGAAGCAATTTCTTCTGCTCCTTCGCCTGGGTCAACCACCCAGAGCACGAGCTGTGCCTCGTCGAGTTTTTTGAACGAGCGTTCGATGCCCATTTTTTCAATCACATCGCCCGATTCGCGGATGCCCGCGGTGTCGATGAAGCGGAACAGTGTGCCGCCGAGGGTAATGGTGTCTTCAATCACATCGCGAGTGGTGCCTTTGATGTCGCTCACCAGTGCGCGGTCGTCGCCGAGCAGCGCATTGAGTAGGGTGGATTTGCCAGCATTGGTTTGTCCAACAATGGCCACGGGCAGACCGTTTTTGATGGCATTGCCTGCACTGTAGGAATCTGCCAAGCTGTAAATCACCTTCTTGATGTCGGTTGCCAGAGCGATGAGGCGTTCGCGGTCGGCGAAGTTCACCTCTTCCTCGCTGAAGTCGAGTTCAAGTTCAATCAATGAAACGAATTGCAGCAACTGTGCACGCAGACTGGTAAGCCTGCGGCTGAAAGCGCCACGCATCTGGTTCATAGCCACGCGGTGCGATGCTCGTGACGACGAGGCAATCACATCGGCAATGGCTTCGGCCTGCGAAAGGTCGAGGCGTCCGTTGCCGAAGGCTCGTTGCGTGAATTCGCCGCCCGTAGCAGAGCGAGCTCCAGCGTTGATAAGTGTGTTTACCACTTGCTGCTGAATCCATATCGAACCATGGCAGGCGATTTCAATCACGTCTTCGCCTGTGAAAGAATGCGGTCCGCGAAACAGCGTGAGCACCACTTCGTCGAGCAATTCACCATTGCTGTCGAGCAGGTGGCCAAAATGGGCGGTGTGACTTTTCATGTCGCTGATAGCCGCACCTTTCCATCGTTTTGCCACAATCGACAAAGCATCTTCGCCGCTCACTCTCACCACAGCGATGCCCCCCATTCCGTAAGGGGTGCTGATGGCAACTATTGTATCGTTGTTAATTGTCATGTCTTCAAAAATCGTTAAAAGTCCTCCTTCCCGTCAACCCACATTTGCACATCGGTTTTCGCTTCCATCTTGTTCTCCAACTTGTCGTCAACCGACGAGAAGAAGTCAAGGCCAGTCATGCGTTCAATGTAGTCAACGCTCACCACATGCTTCGTATATGAGCCCGTGATTTTTTCATTATTAAAGATGAAGCCTATAGCGCGACCTTGATTCGGGGCATAAACCACCTTGTAGAAGGCGCCTGGCACCGAGATGTTATTGTCTTTGCCAATCTTCTTCATATTGTTTTTCAGCACCGGTCCGGCAGCCACAATCACACGCTTGTCGCGTTTTGCCCAATAGTGCACCGCATTTTCAAGCTGACGCCAGCACCCATCGTTCAACGCGTGGATTTGCGGACACATATTCGTCATGTAGAAGCATTCCGCCATAGCCGTCTTGTCCCACTTCATATCGTTGGCAGGTGCCATGTGGCCACGGTCGTAGCCAGAGCCCTTGTATTCCCACCATTCCGGACTGTCGGCACAGAGAGGGTCGGCGTTGAAATTGTAGTTTTTGCGCTTCTCCGCCCCAGGGGCATCGCATTGCGCCACTTCGGTAGCCGAGAGCTCATAGATGATGCAGTTAGGAATGCGGTGCTGCTTATTGAAATAGCACACATAAGCCATATGGTTAATGCGCTGATTGGCAATGTTCGACGGCACCTTCACCAGCAATAGCGGATTCCTGTCGGAAGGCGTAACATCACCCACAGGACTCGTCTTTTTGACCCCATTTTTCGTCTTCGCCTTACCGCCGTTATCTTCCACCGTCGTCTTCCCAATCGGCAGAGTAGTTTTCGTACGTCGTGCATCGCTTTTTGTTGCAAAATACACAATGCCCCCCAACAGCGCCAGCGCAATAATCAAAAAAGTATATTTCTCCTTCTTCATAATTCAATATAATAGAATGATTTTATGGCTATGGCTAAAGGGGACGGTTCTTCTATGTTGAAAACCAAATAAATTTGGCAATTT
>JAUNNJ010000028.1 GCA_030531495.1 Bacteroidales bacterium | reverse complement strand
GTGCCGCCATCCACGCTCACCATCTCGAAAGTGACACCGCCCACCGTGTAACTTTTTGTACCACCGCCGAGGATGATATTCACAAGCGAGGTCACGTCACTCACATTCACCGTGCCGTTGCCATCCACATCGCACACGCCATCGCTATAGCTTGCAGTGCCAAGAATGCGGTTGATAAGAGCTGTTACATCGGTCACATTAATCGCGCCATCGCCATTGATATCGCCACGAGTGAGCGCAAAGCCACTCACAGCTGTCATCATGACGAGCACAATGATAATAATAATCTTTTTCATACTACATATTATCGTTTAATCTGTTAATATCTAAATTTTCAGCCACACCCACAAGCCTATCAGGTGATAGCCCATATTCAATTCACAAAATTACAAAATCACCAACAAACATACAATATTGTATAGATGGAAACTATTGCAAGCCGCAAATAGTCATTGGAAACGGCTGATTATCCCAAAAAGTGCGCGCATCTTGAAAACTCATCCCAAAGAAAGCCCCCAGCGCTCGCCAATTTTTCGGCAGAAAGAAATCCCCTCCCCTCCAGAATATCAGCCTCCACCCTCACCTCTAATCCCTAATCCCTAATTTCTAATTTCTAATCCCCTTTTGCCATTGCCATCGCCTTGCAAAAAACCTATCTTCGCACCAGAGTTCTTTTACGTATTGCCCTTTCAGTATAGTCTTAACTTCTCAGCTTCGCAGGAGCGATAACTTCTTAACTCCCTAACTCCCATACATGCCCACAAACTATCAAATCACAACCTCATGGTGCACATCTACTTACACTTTTCAATAGAAATTTCGACCAGCAAGCCACACTATTCACCTCATTATCAGCAAGAAGCACACCCATCCCACTGCCAAAATGGTATCGAAAAGGTGTTTCGGGTGTTTCAGGAGATTCAGATGTTTCGAGCTATGGCATCCACCAATTCCAACCATAGCACCACCAGCATCGTCCTATCCCCAAAAACCTTTTCAGCGTAAATAACCTCTTCCATCTCCCACGGAAATTCCTGAGACTCCGGGAAAGCCATATGGCCAACAATTCAACCCGGAAAATGCTTCGGGGTGGAATATTTTTTGTAATTTTGTAATCTATGGCAAAGAGCAACGAACTCACTCCGATGATGAAGCACTTCTACGAGATGAAGGCGAAGCACCCCGATGCGGTGCTCCTTTATCGCGTGGGCGACTTCTACGAAACTTATGGCGAAGATGCCATCACCGCAAGCGAAATTTTAGGTATCACGCTCACGCGACGCAGCAATGGCGTGGGAGCTGGCATTGAAATGGCGGGATTCCCACATCACGCGCTCGACACCTATTTACCCAAACTGGTGCGTGCCGGTAAGCGCGTGGCTATCTGCGACCAACTCGAAGACCCGAAACTCACCAAGAAGCTCGTGAAGCGTGGCATCACCGAACTGGTCACTCCTGGTGTGGTGACAGCGGGCACAATTCTCGACCGCAAGGAAAACAACTTCCTGGCGTCGGTTTGCTTTGGCAAGAAGGTAATCGGAATTTCGTTTCTCGATATTTCCACCGGCGAATTTCTCACCGCTGAAGGGCCGGCAGAATATGTCGATAAGTTGCTCGGAAACTTTGCCCCTAAGGAAGTGCTGATTGAACGTAGCAATCGCAATAAATTTGCAGATCTGTTCAACACGCGCGTCCTCACTTTCGAACTCGACGACTGGATGATGAGCGAGGAAAGTGCCACCGAACGCCTATTGCGACATTTCCAAACCCAAAACCTGAAAGGTTTCGGCGTGGATGGAATGAAGGAGGGCGTGATGGCAGCCGGTGCCATTCTCCACTACCTCGACCTCACGCAGCACACTCAAATCAAGCATATCACCACACTCGGCCGCATCGAAGCCGACCGATTTGTGCGTCTCGACAAATTCACCGTGCGCAATCTTGAACTGGTAGCCCCAATGGCAGAAGACGGCAAAAGCCTGCTCTCGGTTATCGACCGCACACTCTCGCCAATGGGCGCGCGCATGCTCCACCGCTGGATATTGTTCCCACTGAAAGATGTCAAGGCCATCAACCGCCGACTTGATGTGGTGGAATATTTCTTTAAGGATGTGGAAGGACGCGAACTGGTGAAGGAACAATTGGAATTGGTGGGCGACATCGAGCGTCTCATCTCCAAAGTGGCTGTAGGCCGCATCACTCCACGCGAACTCGTGCAACTAAAATGCGCCTTGCAAGCCTTAGAGCCTATCAAGCGACTTTGCGAGAGAAGCGACAACGATGTGCTTCGCAGTTTTGGCGACCGCATCAACCTCTGCCAGCTCATTCGCGATCGCATTGACGAGGAGGTGAATCCCGATGCGCCAAACCAGGTGAATCGTGGCAACGTAATCAAGGCTGGCGTCGACCCTCAACTGGATGAACTGCGCGAAATTTCCGTTTCGAGCAAAGATTACCTGATGCGACTGCAGAAGGAGGAAAGCGACCGTACCGGCATCCCAAGCCTGAAAATCGCCTACAACAATGTGTTTGGCTACTACATCGAGGTGCGCAACGCACACAAAGACAAGGTGCCGGCTGAATGGGTGCGCAAACAGACGCTGGTGAACGCCGAACGCTACATCACACAAGAGCTCAAGGACTACGAGGAGAAGATTCTTGGCGCAGAAGAAAAGATTCTTCTCATCGAAACCCGTCTTTTTGGTGAGCTCGTGGCGGCGGTGACCGACTACATCCCCGCCATACAGACCGACTCGCAACTCATTGCCCAACTCGACTGCCTCTGCGCTTTCACGCGTGCAGCAATTGAGAACAAATACAATCGCCCCGTCATCAACGAGGGCCTTGACATCGACATCAAGCAAGGACGCCACCCTGTGATTGAAAAGCAGTTGCCACCCGGCGAGTGCTATGTACCCAACGACATTCACTTGGGCAACGACGACCAGCAAATCATGATTATCACAGGTCCGAATATGGCTGGTAAGTCGGCTTTGCTACGCCAAACAGCCCTCATCACACTGATGGCGCAAATCGGATGCTACGTGCCGGCTGAATCGGCACAAATCGGCATGGTCGATAAAATATTCACTCGTGTGGGCGCAAGCGACAATATTTCGCTGGGCGAATCCACATTCATGGTGGAAATGACCGAAGCCGCATCCATCCTCAACAACTTGAGCGAACGCTCTCTGGTGCTGTTCGACGAATTGGGCCGCGGTACCTCTACCTATGACGGCATCTCTATTGCCTGGAGCATCGTGGAATACATTCACGAAGGACGTGCACACGCGAAAACGCTTTTCGCCACTCACTACCACGAACTGAACGAAATGGAGAAATCGTTTAAGCGCATCCGCAACTACAATGTGAGCGTGAAGGAAATCGACGGCAAAGTGGTGTTTGTGCGCAAACTCGAGAAAGGCGGCAGCGAACACAGTTTCGGTATCCATGTGGCTAAACTCGCCGGTATGCCTCGCAGTATCGTTGACCGTGCCGACGAAGTACTTGCCCAACTCGAAGCCAACAATCGCAACGAGCAAGTGGTAACCAAAGACCTTGGCGAAGTGGGACAGCAACGCAGTGGCTATCAAATGTCGTTCTTCCAGCTCGACGACCCTGTGCTCAGCCAAATCCGCGACCAAATTCTCGGGCTTGATATCAACAACCTCACCCCAATGGAGGCCCTCAACAAACTCAACGACATCAAGTCCATCATCACAGGCAAATAAGCACAGCCCACCACCACAAAAGCATCACGCGGCCACCGCATCGAAAACCGAATCAAGCCCGCAGTAGTTTCTTATCCAAATCCGCCTTTTTGGTTTGGATTTTAGCAGATTTTCCGAGTTTTTTGGTTTGGATTTTAGCAGATTTATGTAATTTTGAACTAAATCTACACTTGGTTTTGAGGATTGAGGAGCGTGGTGGTTTCGCTTTTTTATTGTAAATTTGCATTGCAAACAAAAAAACAACATATGGAAGTAATCAATCTATGTGAGCACGACTCTTTGGTGAGCCAGTACATGCTCGAACTCCGCGACAAAAACATCCAGACCGACCGTCTTCGTTTCCGCACCAATGTGAAGCGCCTGGGCCAAATCATGGCTTACGAAATCTCCAAGCGTCTCCAGTTTGCCGACCGCGACACCGTCACCCCACTTGATGTGGCACACACTCGCACCATTGACGACAAGGTGGTGCTCGGCACTATTTTCCGCGCGGGCCTGCCTCTGCACGAAGGCTTACTCAGCTATTTCGACAATGCCGAAAACGCATTCATCTCGGCTTATCGCGAATATGTGGACGGCAGCGACGAATTCGTTATCCGCACCGAGTATTTGGCAAGCCCAAGTATCGAGGGCAAAACTCTTGTCATCGCCGACCCTATGCTTGCCACAGGCTGCTCTATGGAAGTGGCTATTCAAGGATTCTTGCAGAAAGGCACTCCAAAGCACATCCACATTGCAGTGGTCATTGCCACCGACCAAGCCATTGAATATATAAAGAATCACCTTCCTGAAGGCGTGGATGCCACAATCTGGGCTGGCGACATCGACCATGTGCTCAACGCCCACAGCTACATCGTGCCAGGTCTCGGCGATGCAGGCGACCTCCTCTACGGCGAAAAATAAACCAGGAATCAGCACTCCTGACGACATAATACACCGACTCCCCAACCACTTGTCAGCTATTGGGGAGTCGTTATGTTATTCAGGAAGATGAAATTTATTTCTTTGATGCTATCGGAGGATTGTTGTCGGTATACATCTTTACATCGAGGTGGCCTTCCCACAAAAAATAGCGGGTCTCACGCGCAATCACACCACTGAGCAAGAGCACTACCAAAAGGTTCGGAATAATCATCAATGCATTTGTGCAATCTGTCACATTCCAGAACAAGTCGATTTCGTTAGTGTAACCAATGTAAACAAACGCCACAAACAGTAAGCGGAAAACATACTTCGCGATTCCACCTTTCAGAAATTCTACAGCCTGCTCTCCGTAATAGCACCAACCAAGGATTGTGGTAAATGCAAAGGTACACATACCTGCTGTCAATATCGGCACGCCAATCACCGGAATATTACTGAATGCGGCTTGGGCAAGGCCGGCGCCATCGCTATAGGCAATGGATGGGTCAGCAAGAATGCAGCTCACAATCACAATACCTGTGATACCACAAACTACCACAGTGTCCCAGAATGCGCCAGTGGAAGCCACAAGTGCCTGACGAACGGAATTTTTGGTTTGAGCGGCTGCGGCAGCGATAGCAGCTGTACCGAACCCCGACTCGTTACTGAACAAGCCACGCGCCATACCGTAGCGCGCCGCAATGATCAATGAAGAACCAACAAAACCTCCACCAACGGCCTGTGTAGAGAAGGCTGACGAGCAAATCGTTTTAATAGCAGGAATCAAAAATTCATAATTGATGACCAGCACATGGCAACATCCCAAAATATACAGTAGTGTAGTCAACGGAACAACCCACGAGCACACTTTTGCGATTCTTTTCACACCACCCATCACCACTACGACAACAAGCAACGTCACCACCAGCCCAATGATTTGTGACGAAACGGAACCGGTATTATCGGCAAAAGAAGCGATCACACTGGCTTGGAATGAACCGCCCACACCCAACGATGTAAAGATAGCTAAGATGGAGAATATTACCGCCAACCATTTCCAACCCAATCCTTTGTCGATGACATACATCGGTCCACCAGCCATTTTTCCGTCAACTGTACGTTCGCGATACTTCACACCCAAGAGGGCTTCACCATACTTGGTGGACATACCCAAAACACCTGTCAGCCAGCACCAAAACACCGAACCGGGGCCACCAAGCGCTACAGCCGTTGCAACACCCACAATGTTACCCGTACCAATGGTTGCAGCCAAAGCTATGGCCAACGAGCCGAATTGCGACACGTCGCCCGCCGAATCTTTGTCCGGAGTTATGGAGAGTTTGATAGCCTTGAAAATATAACGCTGCGGAAACTGTAAGCGCACAGTCAGGAACAAATGCGTCCCCAACAGGAGCAATACCAGAGGCCAGCCCCACAGATATTCGCTCAAGGTTATAAAGAAATCGTTTATACTTCCATTCATTTGAAAAGCAAACAGCTTAAATTACAAGTCTTTGATATTTATCGTAGTTTTTTTTGCAAATATAATATGAATAACCAATATTACTATACAATTTCAGTAAAAAATGCAATTTGTTGAAAAAAAAGCACATTTTATTTTATTGGAAATGTGCTAAATATAGTTCATTTCTTTGAAATAGGTGGATTGCTATCGGTATACATATCTGCTTCGAGGCGGTCTTCCCATAGATAATAACGTGTTTCGCGCACAATCACGCCGCTGAGCAGAAGCACCGCCACAAGATTTGGAATTGCCATCAGCGCATTCATACAGTCGCTCAAGTTCCACACGAGTTCGAGATTGATGATGCTACCCAAAAAGATGCACGCCACAAATGCCCAGCGATATATGTATTTCATAATACCGCCATTCAAATATTCCATTGCACGCTCGCCGTAGTAGCTCCATCCGAGAATGGTGGTGAACGCAAAAGTGAACATACCGAAACTCAACAATGGCTTACCAATCACAGGGATATCGCCAAATGCCGCATTAGCAAGTTCTGCGCCATCGTTGTAATTAATTGATGGGTCGGCAAGAATGCAACTTACCAGCACCACGCCTGTCACCGCACATATCACCACAGTATCCCAAAATGTGCCAGTCGATGCCACCAAAGCCTGACGCACAGGATTTTTGGTTTGAGCCGCTGCCGCAGCAATAGAAGCAGAGCCAAGCCCCGACTCATTGCTGAACAAACCACGGGCTATACCATAACGAGCCGCTACCAAAATTGTGGAGCCAACGAATCCGCCACCCATAGCCTGTGGAGAGAATGCCGCCGTACAAATCTTCTCAATTGCGGGAATTACAAATTCTGAATTGAGGCAGAGCACATAGCCACAGCCCACGATATAGAGCAATGCCATCATTGGAACTACCCACTCACACACCTTTGCTATGCTCTTCACACCTCCTACTACCACAACACCTGTGAGTAAAGCCACAATTCCACCCGTAAGGTATGGTGACACAGAATATGTCTTCTCTGCCAACGATGCAATGGCGTTGGCCTGCACCGTATTGCCAATACCAAATGAAGCAACAATCGTGAAAATGGCAAACAGCACTGCCAACCATTTCCAACCCAGTCCCTTTTCAAGTGCATACATCGGTCCTCCGGCCATCTGACCTTCAGCTGTGCGCTCGCGGTATTTCACTGCCAATAGGCTTTCGCCATATTTGGTCAACATACCAAACACACCTGTCAGCCAGCACCAAAGCACAGAACCTGGGCCGCCAAGTGCCACAGCCGTAGCCACGCCCACAATGTTACCTGTGCCGATGGTTGCAGCTAAGGCCGTTGCCAACGAGCCGAATTGCGACACATCGCCCGACGAATCTTTATCTGGCGTTATGGAGAGTTTGAGCGCTTTGAAAATATGTCGTTGAGGAAAATGAAGGCGAATGGTCAGAAACACATGGGTCCCCAGCAGCAAAACAATAGTGGGCCATCCCCAAAGATATCCGCCCAGAGTCACAAAAAAATCGTTCAAATTTTCCATTCTCGTTCTCTACGAAATTAAAAAATGTATATAGTATAAAAGTCGGTTTTAAATATTTTTGCAAAAGTAGTGTGTTTTTTATTAGTTCTTGTTTATTTGCGTAAAAAAAATGATTTGTTGAAAAAAAAGCACAATTTTATTGGTAAAATACCATTTTTGTGGTAATTTTGCCTCGCATAATAAAAAACACACTATCAGTCATGGCAGATCAAGAAATCATATCCCGCATTAAGTACCTCATCAAGGAACTCAACTTCAAGCAAGCAGAGTTTGCCAAGAAAATTGGCATCGACACCTCCAACCTATCAAAGTATATGAACGGTCGCTTGCCCGTGAGCGAATCGCTCATCAACCGCATCGTGGTCAACCTTGGCGTTTCGAAAGAGTGGCTCGAAAAAGGCACCGACATTCCTTTTGCCAAGCACAATTCGCTTCCCGTCACCACAGTGCCCGCAAGCGAGGTTGAGACCATCTCCATGGGCACACCCGTCTACGACATCGATGTCACGGCCGGCACAATGCCACGTGCCCGCATGTTTTCCGACGACTTGGTGGTGGGGCACATCAATCTGCCCGACCTTATCAATGAAAACTGCCGAATCGTGCGCGTGAGTGGCGACTCCATGAGCCCCGTTATCCGCAACGGCGATTTCATCGCTGTGCGCGAACTCACCAACACCCAACACATCTTCTGGGGGCAAATATATGTGGTACTGCTCGACGACTACCGACTCGTGAAATATGTGCGCCGACACGACAACCCTGCCATGGTGATTCTGCGCAGCGAGAATCCCAATTACGACGACATGGAAATTGCACGTAGCGACATCCGCGAACTGATGATGGTGCAAAACATCATTCATCTCGACACAAGAAACTAAACGCAAACAAAAAATGAATACAAATATATCAACACACACTTTGCCCAATGGGCTGAAGTTGGTACATGTGCCAGCCACTCAACGCGTGGGATGGTGCGGGCTGGTGGTGAATGCCGGCAGCCGCGACGACTACGCTGGCCGCTTCGGACTGGCTCACTTTGTGGAGCACACCATTTTCAAAGGCACCACACACCGACGCGCTTGGCACATTCTTAACCGAATGGAAACGGTGGGCGGCGAGCTCAACGCCTACACCACTAAAGAGGGGACTGTGCTCTACAGCGTTTTCCCAGAGCCTTATTTGATGCGCGCCATGGAGCTACTGGCCGATTTGGTAATGTATTCCGTGTTTCCCGAATCGGAAATTGAGCGCGAAAAAGATGTGGTGCTGGAGGAAGTGGCAAGCTATCGCGACACGCCAAGCGAAGCCGTATTCGACGACTTTGAAGATTTGATTTTCGGTGAAGACAGTAGCATGGGGCACAATATTCTGGGCACCGAAGTCCATATCGAAGCCATGGGAAATGCCGATTGCAGCCGCTATCTCAAGCAACAATATGTTCCCGAAAATATGGCATTTTTCTATATGGGCCCTGCCGATGCTACAAAGGTGTTCAGAAATGCCGAAAAACTCTTCGGTCCTATGCACCACTCCCTCAATCGCCCTGAGCGCACCACACCTGCCATCCTCACCCCCGAGCGCAAAGTGATGGACATCAGTTCACATCAGAGCCACACCATTGTGGGTGCCAGAGTGCCGGGCATGTACGATGACGGACGCTTCGCCCTTGCATTGCTCAACAACCTATTGGCTGGACCAGGCATGAACTCGCTGCTCAATGTGCTCATGCGCGAACGCCGCGGACTGGTCTACACCGTGGAATCGTCTATCGCCAGTTTCACCGACTGTGGTTTGCTCGAAATCTATTTCGGATGTGAGCAAAACAAGGTGAAGAAGAGTCTCGACATTATCGGCAAAACCATCGACCAATTGGCACAATCGCCACTATCAGCCACCCACCTCGACGCGGCCAAGCGCCAATATTGCGGACAACTCCTCGTTGCATCGCAGAATGTGGAATCCATCGCACTTGGAGCTGGCAAGAGCATTCTCTACTGGAATCGCGTGTCGGACATCGACGCCACAGTGGAGCGCATCAAATCGGTCACCGCCGAGCAGGTGCGAGCCGCCGCCGAGCTCCTCACCATCGACAAAGCAAGCATCCTCACTTTCCAATAATACCGCCAACCTATGCAGATACTACTTGCAAATGCTAAAATAATGCATTCACACACCGAGGCAAAGCCGCAAGGTGTGCCAAAGTTTCAAGACAATGCCAACCGCATTGCCTCCGAAATGGCGATGATGGACGTGGACACGCTGGCTCAGAGCCTCGGCTGCAACCGAAAAATTGCATTCGAGAACTGGGAGCGCTACCGCTCGTGGGACATCGCTGAAAAGCTGCCTGCCATCATGGCCTACAATGGGCAAGCCTATAAGCATTTGAAAGCCCCAACGCTCAGTAGTGAAGCACTTGAGTTTGCCAATAGCCACCTCTGGATCACTTGCTTCCTCTACGGCCTGCTCCGCCCAATGGACGCCATCGTGCCCTACCGAATGGAGCACACCGTGGCATTGGCGACCACCGACGACCAGCCGCTCAACCAATTCTGGCGCAGCATCCTCACTGATGCACTTATCAGCAATGTGAAAGCCGACGATGGCATTCTCATACACCTCTCTACCGAGGAATACGAACATTTGTTTGACTGGAAACGCGTGCTTCGCGAAGTCACCGTCGTTCAGCCACTATTTTATGTGCGCAACAATGGCGGGCAACTCAAGATGCAAGCCGTGTGGGCAAAGGCGTGCCGTGGTGCCATGGTGCGATACATCTGCGAGAACAAAATCACCAATCCCGACCTCCTCACCACCTTCGCCTACGAAGGCTTTGAATTCACCCCCACCCTACTCGACGACCGTCTGCTAAAAGACCCTACCCGAAACGCCCTCCTCTTCACCCGACAATAATCCTTTCACCACAAAAAACAGCAACACTCCGTACAAAAAACCAAGAAAATATTTGTTTTCTGTACAAAATACGACTATATTTGCAAATAACAAGTAATTGGTTTTTCCCATGAATCCATTTGACAACATAAGAAACATACCCTTTGACCTCAATGTGCTGGCTTCACTTTACCCACACAATCAGCATATTGCAGAAAAGGCACGAGCACTCGAAAAGTCAAGAAAGATTATGCGATTAAAAAAAGGGCTATATGTGGCCCATCCAGAAGAGACAAACACAACTTTGTCTCAAGAACTAATTGCAAACCACCTATATGGTCCCTCATACATTGGGAGTGAATATGCACTAAGATATTATGGTCTTATCCCAGAACGAGTATACACCCTAACCTCTGTCACAACCAAACATTCACGCAAGTTCATCAACCCAACAGGCATTTACAATTATCAGAATTGCTCGCGCGAATATTTTCACATTGGCATAAGAGTGGAAACTGTCAACAACATCAATTTCTTGATTGCCACACCAGAGAAAGCGCTATGCGATGTGATAAATTTCAGTAAAAACCTAAATCTCCGATTCCTCAAGGATGTAAAAACTTATTTAGAAGACGACATACGGTTTGATGTTGATGCCCTCTCTAATTTCAACATTTCTATACTCGAACAATGTGCAAAAGTGAGTCGGAAGCGAAATAGCATAAATACATTAATCAAGTACATACAAAATGAACGACATATTTAAACAAATGCTCAACCAGCATAATATAAAAGACGAGAACGACAAACGAAACGCCCTTTACGAAGTAATGCAGCAAATTGTTTTGTGCGGTCTGTACCGAGGAGGATTCTTTAAAGAGGCCGCATTTTATGGTGGAACTTGCCTACGCATCTTTCATGGGCTGAAACGATACTCCGAAGATATGGATTTTTCGTTGCTGAAAAAAAATCCCGATTTTCATTTGGAAGACTATTTCCCCGCCATTATCGAAGAAGCAAATTTGCTTGGAAGAGAAGTCACTATCACTAAAAAAAACAAGGTTTCTTTTGGAAAAGTAGAATCTGCCTTTCTTAAAGACAACACAGATGTTTACAATTTGACATTCCAAACAGAAAAATCATTAAAAATAAAAATAGAGGTTGATGTGGATCCCCCTTTAGAATTCAAAACCGAGCAAAAACTTTCTCTATTACCATTCTCTTTCTCTACACGATGCTTCGCTTTGCCCGATCTCTTCGCTGGAAAAATGCATGCACTCACTTTCCGGCAGTGGAAAAACAGAGTAAAAGGTCGAGACTGGTACGATTTCGAGTGGTATGTTAGAAACCGTATCCCTTTAAACTTTAAGCACCTACAAATCAGAACAAAAGAATTCAACGGAATTGAACTCACAAAGGAACAGTTCATAAAATTGTTGAGAGAACGATTGGCCACCACAAACATTAATTATGTAAAAGCTGATGTTGCTCCCTACATTATCGACAGTAAGGAACTGGATATATGGTCAAACGATTACTTCTTACAATTAGCCGACATGATAATATTCCAATAATCTAAAAAAGGGCCACATCATGAATATTTCGAGCATTTTTTTGCGGGAACGACGAAAAATAACTATATTCGTAACCTGAACAATTATTGCAACAACTCCGACAATTTTAAAACAACTAATATAACACCACAAATTATGAACGACGTGAATTTTTATCTCGACCCTGCTGACAAGAAGATGGGCGAGGCTACCATTTATTTGGAAGAAGCATTGGCTCACATCCGCGCAGGTAAGGCCAACGTGAAAATCCTCGATGGCGTGAAAGTAGATGCTTACGGAAGCAAGATGGCACTCAATGCTGTAGCTAACATCAGCGTGCCCGATGCTCGTTCTATCGTCATCACTCCTTGGGATAAGAGTATGTTCCGCCTCATCGAAAAGGCTATTATGGACTCTAATGTGGGCATCACTCCTGAAAACAACGGTGAAGTGATTCGCCTCAACATTCCACCTCTGACCGAAGAGCGCCGTAAACAACTCGTGAAGGACTCTAAGGCTGAAAGCGAAAAAGCAAAGGTCAGCATCCGAAACGCACGCCGCGAAGCCATCGAAGGCTTGAAGAAGGCCGTAAAGGATGGCATGGCTGAAGATGTTGAAAAAGACGCTGAAGCTAAAGTTCAAAAACTCCACGACAAGTATTTGAAGAAAGTGGACGAACTCTTCGCTGCCAAGGAAAAAGAAATCCTCACAGTGTAACGCCGCATCAAGGCCACATATGTGGCACAAACGATAAAAAAGTATCAGCAAGAATGTTGATACTTTTTTTTATTTTAGGATGTGTCTTGATAATCTGGAAGAACCGCGGTGCCCTTTGCAGAGATTTTTGTAGAGCACAGGGATAATGTGGCGACGTAAGCAACTGCCACTCACAAGCCGCTCGCGCGTAGGTTCATACAGCGCCAAGGCATCCGCCTCGTGCCCTTCGTGGACATATTGCGCGGCTAATACTAATCGCCGAAAATCAATCAGTCGGAGCATTCGCTCCTTTTCGGGATGTTGCGACTGAGCAACCTGACGCTCAGCCTCATCGAGCACGCGCTCCCAACGTCCCTTTCGGTCGTGGAAATTGGTACCGGTGATAGATTCCTCACCACTGTCGTAGATGTCGACCAACGCCTTTTCCACGAAGGCCATCCGAGGCATTCCGAGCATCAGCCTCACGCCCAATTCCCAGTCGTTCCATTCATAGAAATCAGGATTCCAGCCGCCAAAATCGGCAAAATATTCACGACTCACGGCATAGCGCTGCGTGGCAAGAATACTGTGCAAGATATGGTTGGCCATAGAATCAGAAGTAAAGAATGGCAACACACGCGACCCACCACCGAGTTTGTGACGCTTGGCTTTCACCACCACCAAGTCTACATTCTCCTCTTGCTTTGCAATGGCATTTTGATATTCTTCCACAAGAGTGGGATGCATCGTGTCGTCGCTATCAAAAAACATCACCCAATCGCCTTCTGCCTTCTGAAAACCCTTATTACGAGCTGCCGAAGCTGTGTGGTGAGGTTCCTGTTCCACCACCACCTCAAAATCGGGTTGCGAGTACTCGGCTTGAAATTCCTGGAGCACATTCAACGTGTTGTCGGTGCTACAGTTATCCACCAGCACCAGTTGCAACGGGCGGTGCGTTTGCGCCAACACGGAATTGAGGGTGGTTTTCACCTTCTCGGAGCGGTTATATACTGGAATAATAATAGTGAACAACTTTGAGCCAGCCATCGCCTTAGGCACATTTTTGTTCGTGAACAGATGCCGAGCGATGCGCGACGAACCACGATGGCCGCTACGCGTGTTTTTATAAAGCAAAGGCAATACCCAACGCTTCAGAGCACAGCCCTGAGTGAGCCGCTGAAATGCGGGCTCATATAGTTCACGAGCATCTGCTTCATGACCTTCCATCGCATAATGGGCAGCCAGAATCACGCGGCGAAAATCAATCAGCTGGAGCATTCGAGTCTTTTCGGGATGACGCGAACGAGCCACTTGGCGCTCGCCCTCATCAAGCACTGCTTCCCATTTGCCTTTGCGATCGTGAAAGTTTGTACCGGTGATTGATGCCTCGCCACTGTCGTAAATATCCACCAATGCCTCGCCAACGAATGCCATCTTTGGTTGGCCGAGCATCAATCTTACGCCCAGTTCCCAGTCGTCCCACTGCAGAACGTCGTTGTTCCAAATGCCCGCCTTTTCAAAGTATTCGCGCCGAACGACATAGCGCTGCGTGGCAAGAATACTGTGCAGGATATGGTTGGCCATCGCATCGGATGTGAAAAACGGGAGGTCGCGGCTCTTGCCGTCGCGGCTATGAAGCCGGGCCTTCACCGCCACAATGTCGAGTCCCTCAGGATGATGCTCTATGGCCTTGCGATACTCTTCTACAAGAGCGGGACGCATTGTGTCGTCGCTGTCAAAAAAGAGCACCCAATCGCCTTTTGCCTCACGGAATCCGCGATTGCGCGTTGCCGATGCTGTGTGATGAGTTTCCTGCGCCACAACCACCTCAAAATCAGTTTGCGAATATTGCTCTTGGAATGCCTTGAGCACACTGAGCGAATCATCGGTGCTACAATTGTCTACCAGCACCACCTGTAGGGGGCGGTGCGATTGCGCCAACACAGAGTCGAGCGTAGGCTTCACCCGCTCGGCACGGTTGTAAACAGGTATGACAATGGAAAACAGCATTACTTCTACATTTGTTTAACTTACAAAGATAATGGAAAATCGCAAATCTTCGCTAATTCTGCCGGCAGTTTTTCTACAATGCCCCGCGCGATACGCAAAAATATTGCGCCACCACTTTGCCAATAGATGAAAAACGATTACCTTTGAATTCTGAATCACATACAGCAAATGACACTGCAACTGCTCATATCCACTCTCAACGAAGGAATCAACCGCATTCCCAACTTGCTGCTGCCACCCAAAGAGGGTGTCAGTTATCTTGTGTCGTGGCAACACAGCGAGGGGTTTGTTCCCGGCGAATTGCCTGAAGAGATTGGGAGTCGCGACGATGTGGATGTGCACGTGCTTCAAGGACGTGGACTGAGCCGCAATCGCAACAACTGTTTCCGTCACGCAGAAGCCGACATTTGCCTCATCTGCGACGACGACTGCCGCTACACGCACGAGGGTCTACAAGCCGTTATCGAAACCTTTGAGGAGCATCCCGAAATCGACCTTGCCACTTTTGTGGCAAAAAATGACACCGAGCCAAAGCACTATCCGCCCATCCGCTTCAATCTGAAGGAGAAGGTGCGTAATTTCTATGTCATTTCGTTTGAGATTGCTTTCCGAAGACTGTCGGTGGTCGGCAAGGTGGAATTCAACGAAAATTTCGGACTTGGAGCCGAGAAGTTTGGCGCGGGAGAAGAGACCATTTTCGTGAGCGACGCCATAAATGCGGGACTGAATTGCGAATATTTCCCCATCCAGGTGGTTGAGCACTGCGGTCCCACCACAGCGGTCACCCGATTTGCCGATGCAAAGGTGCTTCGTGCCGATGGCGCTATCCTATATCGCAACTATCGCTCCACCATGTGGCTTCGCTTGCCACTGATGGCATGGCGAGTGAAGCGTAAGGCAGGAGTGCCATTCCTCTTCGCTTTCAAGCACATAAAAGATGGAATTGAAGAAATGAGAAAACTCAGCGCTGCTCACCAATAGCGCAGCGAGCCACTTCGCTGATGCGGAAAAAGCGATTCCGGATGAGCCACACACGAATTCCCCACAACACGAAAAATCCGTTCGACACCACCTCGTAGGCCGTGTTCCACGGCGATGGCAGGGTGATGAAGAAACTCAGAAGCCAAAGCACCAAATCAATGTCGAAAAGCAGATTCCACAAGCGTTCTCTGCTGCAGAATTCTATCTCGATTTGCTCGTCGTCGGCCACCACCACTTTCTTTTCGCTTTGCACCCCAGGCTGCCACTTTCCCAGTGGCACGCAAAACCGCACACCCAGACTATAGACGCCTTTAGGCAATTCGATTTTCACTTCCTTGCCGCGCATAATGCCCAATGGCTGGCCACCGATGAGCACCCAGAACGGGATGGGCATCGGTATCATTCCACTTTGGCGATGACGGAGCGTGATAAGCGACATAAGCTGATTCTTTTGAAAAAACAAGGAGGATGCACCGATGTAGCGAAGCATCCTCCTTAATATCTTATACCCTCCTATTATTGGGCAATTTCTTTCACGAGATAAATTTGAGTTGGGAAGTGGTCGCTGTAGCCGTTGAGGAACACACCACCTGAATAAGTTCGCAACGGATAGCCTTGGCGGTCACCTTCATTGGTGCGGAGGAATTCCATATTAAGTACGTCAGCGCGCACAAAGGTGAGCTGAGGCTTATCTTTTTTGTCGGCATATTTGGTGAAATAACCATTCATCACGATTTGGTCGAAGAGGTTCCAAGAGCCACGGTATGCCAATGTGCCAATACCCTTAGCCAACTTTTCCCAGAATGGGTTGTAGATATCGTTCACTTCCTTCACATCTTTAATGTTTGGCATAGCCTTGAGCACTTCTGCACAACTCTTGTTCATTGGGTCGTCGTTCAAGTCACCCATAAAGATGATGCCTTGATTTGGATCGTCGGTGAGCAGAGAGTCGATAGTGCGGCGTGCCATAGCGGCAGCGGCTTCGCGAAGATAGCTACTGCGTTCTTCACCACCGAGGCGTGATGGCCAGTGGTTTACGAGCACGCTCACCTTTTCGCCTGCGAGCATACCGGTTACGCACAATTGGTCACGAGTGCGAAGCGTTGGGTTGCTTGGCACCACAAGGCGTTGGTTAGTCACGTTGAGCACCTTGAAAAGGCGTGGGTTGTAAAGCAAACCCACATCCACACCACGGCGGTCAGGACTATCGTGATGCACGATTTGCATACGCCAAGACTTAATTTCTGGTTGTTTCACCAAATCTTGAAGAACGGTGATATTCTCAATTTCAGCCACGCCAATCACGGCAGGTCCGTTGGGAGTCGACTTTGTAGCCATTTGACTGATGGCATAAGCCATATTGTGCTGCTTTTGCCAATACTTTTGGTTGTTCCACTGACGAGCGCCATTTGGAGAGAATTCAAGGTCGTAAGTGCCGTTGGTGTTGATGGTGTCGAACAAGTTTTCAAGATTGTAGAAGGCTACGCCGTACATGCTGAAACGCTTTTGGTTGGAGTCTTGAGCATTGGTACGAATCACTGGAATCAAGCATACCAGAGCCAATGCGATACATAATATTTTCTTCATTTTGCTTAGTTAATTTGCTATGTTAATACGATAAATAAACCTATAAAATTTGGGTCAATCAGTTGTTGTGACGACTTCAATTTTCAAAATTAGTGTAAATTTCCCAAATACCCAAAAAAAAACGCTCAAACAGCCTTTTCCTATCTGCTGCCCCACGCACAAAGCATCCATCGGCCACCACAAAAAAGAGAACGCCCGAGCCAATTGGCCCGAGCGAACATCTATATTTCATAAGCCCTGGCACAGCATCTGCGCCATCAGTTTTGCTATTATTTGTTCAGAAAATCTCTAAGCTTTTCCCTTCCTTTTTCAAGGGCTTCCTTTCCTTTTTCTTTGCCCTTGTCGTAAACTTCTTTACCTTTTTCCTTACCCTTTTCGAGCATTTCCTTGCCTTTTTCCTTGCCTTGCTCGTAAAGTTCTTTGGCCTTAGCCTTTGCCGCGTCATACTTCGTGCCTGCTGCGCCTTCGGCTTCTTGCACTTCGCTTGCCGCTTCGTTTACCACAGCTTCGGCTTCGCTTTCTGCCTGCTCCTCACCTTCTTTTAATACTTCTTCCACAGCGCTGGATTCAGCAGCATCATCTACAACTTCAGATACAGCTTCCGACAATGTGTCTGCCGAACTTGCTTCTTCCTTCTTAGAGCATGATGTGGCAAGAGCCAATACCATCAATGCAACAAAACTCAATGATAATACTTTCTTCATTTTGCTAAAAAAATTAAGAGGTTGATATACGGTTAAAAATGGTCACTATCAGTAATCCAACCCTCTTTGGCGCCATTCATTTCACAGTGGACAAAGGTTGAATCTTCTCCTCAAATTTAGTGAATTATGTTGAATTTTGAAATTTATTTGTCGCTAAATTATGTATTCTTCTGTTTTTTCACCCATTTCGTTGAAAAATTGGCTAATATGGTCGGCTGTTTGAAAAAAAGGCAGTATTTTTGTGGACTGACAAATCTTTTCATCTCGAAGAATTCTATAAAAATTTTTATATAAACTATGAAGAAAATGATGATGATGGCAGCGGCAGCACTCTTAATGCTGCAAAGCTGTGGCTCTATGGCCAATTTTGGTAATCAAACCGGCACCACAACCACCAATACTGGCAGTGGAAATGTTTTAGGTAACCTCGGCGGAAACGCGCTTGGCGGTCTGCTCGACCTCGTGGTGGGCAGCGTGAAATTCTCTCAACAAGACATCGTGGGCAGCTGGAGCTATGTGGAACCAGCATGTGCATTCACCAGCGAAAATGTGCTGGCTAAGGCTGGTGGCGCTGTAGCAGCAAAGACCGTGAACACGAAGCTCCAATCGGTGTACAACTCTTTGAAAATTTCAAGCGCAAACACCCAACTCACATTCACTAAAGAAGGAAAATTCTCAGGAAAGATTGCCGGTATTCCTTTGGCTGGAACCTACACTTTCGACCCGTCAAACGGCCAAATCACAATGAAAGCCACTCTCATAACACTCAACGCTTTCATCACCCGCTCAACAAGTGGTATGAACTTCACATTCGAATCTAAGAAGATTCTTTCTTTGCTCCAAACCGTAAGTGCATTCAGTGGCAATAGCACACTCTCCACCATCGGCGACATCTCCAAGTCGTTCGACGGTGTGCGCGTAGGTTTCGCAATGAGAAAGTAATCTCAAACGCATAATCTTTTTTCGGTGCAACAAATCCCTCAATCGCCTATGATTGAGGGATTTTCTTTATATTCAAAAGTTATCTCCAATATCTAATTTCCAATGTCTAAAATCTAATTTCTAACTTCTAATATCCAACATCTTTCATCATCTCTTCATCGCCACACCAATTGAAACATCGGTGTATTTTCTTGAGAAATTCGCGATAGCATCAAGCACATCGTTTTTGAAAACAAAATGCGCTTGATTCACAAGCCACAAAAAGGCATCCACTTTCTGTGCCCACTCTATGCGCTTACCATTCTTTTTAACCACACCAGAAACCGCAGGAATGCCCAAGAATTTTAGCGTCAATTTATTGTCTGTCAGATTGTAGGTATAAGAGCCCGAGAACAGGCGAAGCCCGTTGGCACGAACAGCGAACGAGCCATCCTGCTTCAACTCAAGCGACAAGCGTGGACCGTCAAGACCCGCATCCTTAAACGCATTATTAATTTTACGCTTCACCTTGCTCGTAGCAAATGGCTTACAGATTTTCGACCAAAAGCTGGTGCCTTTAGCCTGTACCACCGGTCCATCGAAATAGAATGTGCCAGCCACCGCAATGTTGGGGTTCACATCCTCATAAATCTCCTGCGCCACAGCGTCAAACACTGCAGCAAAAACCAGTGCTATGGTCAGAAAAAGTCGTTTCATCATTTTTTGAATAATATTTTGCGGTCGCGTTCAAGAGCAGGTTTTGCCCATTTTTCGGGCACAAACTTCCAGTTGCGACCAGGTTTAGGTTCTATAGTTCCTGCGCTCTCAATCACCTTCATCAGCGCAGTGCGCATATTTGTTTCGCTGCGATACACAATGCGGCTTTCCAATTCTTCTTTCGGAATGCCTGCGCCACGAGTGAGCAATTCTCCACCACCGTTGGCACGATAACTGTTCATCGCCACGCGATACACTTTATTTTCATCAAAAGGTTCACCATTACTCATGCGCAAAATCTTCACACGCTCGCCCTCCGGCTTGGTCACATCCACCTCGTAGTCAATGCCCATAGCCGAATCGAAGTTGTAGGTCGGCTTTTCAAACCACATCCCCTTACCAGTGTCCACCATTCGCATAATGTGGTCGGAGGCACTCTTCATGGTGCTTACCCAAAGGCCATAACTCATCTCAAGATGCTTGCGCACCTCTGCGCCTGTGAGACGCAGCACATACAAGTCGTTTTCAAAGCGATACAAGTCAAACATATTGCCCACCGTAATCACTCCCTTCTCAAGCGTGGCATCCGCATGCAGAGGAGCGCCGAGAGCGATGTCGGCATCTTGAGCGCGAAGCGTGAGGTCGAGAATCATATCGCCAAAAGCGCTATTGCCGAAAAAGCAGTCGCGCGATTTAATGGTCTTGTTCAGCGTGCCAATTGGGCGATTCACCCATTGCTTCACCGCCTCAATTTGAGGAGCGAAATGAGCCATGAAATCTTCGTCGATCGGACTATTCTTCACGCTCACGATATCACCCTTCCTGCTCGCCACCTTCCAGCCATTGCCATCGTATTCCAGGGCCACGGTAGCCAGTGCCACATTCATAGCGTTGTTCGACGCATTGAGCACCAGCACCTCGCTGCCATCTTTCACCTTATCCATCGAATTGTGCACACGGTGGTCATGACCACAGAAAATCACATCAAATCCAGGCACCTCACGAGCCACCAGCGACGTGGCATTTTCAATATAAGTATCATTATTGATACCGCCGTCGTAGCCACTGTGGAAAAGCCCCACAATCACATCTGGATGCTCATTGCGCTTCAGGAAATCCACCCAGTAGCGCGCACTCTCCACCATAGGTTGAAAGCGCAATCCGCTCCAAATCTTCTCCGCCAGCCAGTTGGGAATGGCAGGAGTGAGCAGCCCCAGCACTGCCACCTTCACGCCACTGCGATTCACGATGGTGTAAGGCACCGCATAAGGCAACCCCGACTTGGCATCCAGAATATTCGCCCCCAGCGAAGGGCAGTCAACATCATCGGTCCACTTGTCGTACACAGCATGCCCGGGCTCCACATCATGGTTGCCATACGCCTGTGCATCATATTTCATATAGTCGACCACGCTTGCAGCCACATTCTCCTCACTGCAAGCCACATAATTATAGTAATAACTAACAGGTCTTCCCTGCAGGATATCGCCATTATCCAGCAGCACCACCCCATCGGGATTCGCTTCGCGAAGCGAATTCACATAATGGCTCACTCTCGCCATCGACCCCTCAAGAGCACCTCCACCAATAAAGTCGATTGGAAAAAAACTACCATGCACATCAGTCGTTTCAACAAATTCCAATTTCACCTTCGCACCTTTCACCGGAGCGCTTATTGCCGCCAAAGAGATAGAAGCTGCCGCCATTGCAAAAAATATTTTCTTCATCATAGTGATATTTATTCTGTCATCACAAAGTTACGAATTTTCCCCCAATAAACCACCCTAAGACCTTGCGAAACATCCAGAACACTTGAAACACCTGAAACACCTGAAACACCCTTTTTCATTTCGCTTTTGGACCAAAAACCGCCTCTTTTTTGGTCCATATCGGAAATGAAAACAGTTTTCGTGTTTCGGGTAAAACACTTGAATGGGAGTGAAGAAGTTAAGTTAAGAAGTTAAGGAGTTAAGGAGTTATCGCTCCTGCGTCGCTGAGAAGTTAAGACGATAGTGATATGCCAATACGCCAAAGAACTCTGGTACGAAGATAAGGAATTCGCAAAGCTATGACAATGCCAAAAAGGAGATGAAGGAGGAGGGAAAGGGTACGGCCGACTCTCTCCGATGCTCACAATCTCGGCTTGCATGGGTGGCTTTTACGGGCAGAAGATTACGTGCGGACATAAAAAAAGCTCTCGGCTTCGGGCTGGTGCCCGAGCCGAGAGCCTGATTATGTTAATTGAAGCTGTTTGGATTTTGTTGGTAATATTTATTGGCCAGAGAAACGTGGGATTTTTTTTGCAGTACCGAGGGCGCAATGGGGATCCATAGTAACCGAAGGACTGTGAAAAAAGCACCGTTTATATGGCATAAGAAATTTATTGAATAAAATCCAAACAGCTTCTAAGCCTTGTGGGCTGAATTAACGGAGCATTTTAGCGCTGCTTGATGTGCCGTCGGTGTAAGTGGTAACCACGATGTTCACGTCATCTACAGGTTCAGCACTTTCCACACCCATGATATTGAAGTAGCGAACGCTCTTCACTTCCTTAGCACCATTCACATCAAGAACGCCAGTAACCACGTCGGCGTCGAATGTAACTTCTGCGAATGTTTCAGCCACATAATAGTTTCCATCTGCAGCTGGAGCCTTTTGCATTGGAGCAGAAGAACTTTGAGGAGCTCGGCGATAGTAAGCACGAACATGTAATCCAACTGTAGGTTTCTCTTGGAATGAACCAAATACACCACTTCCAAACTCGAAGTTTGTGCCAGCCGCATCCTTGTATGAAATAACTTCACTACCGATATTCTTCACCTCGTTGCCTTCAATTGCAGTAAAGTTGTCGGTGTCGAGAATTGTAGCATAGTTGTAGTCGTTAGAGCGTCCTGCGAATTGTTCGATAGGTTCGGCAGAACTATTGCAATCGCGCCATGCACGAACACCTACGAGTTCGAATTCGCCATTTTCAGGCTGATTGAGCTTTACATCAGCGAGAACGCTGAAATAGTGGCCGGTCTTGCCGTCGGCAGTGGTGAAGGTGTATGTGCTCATCTTCTTTTCGTGTGCCACCACCGATACGAGTGCTGCATGCACGGTAGCCTTTGGTGAGCCATAGGTGTTTTCACCATATGCCGATGTAACGGCGAGTTCGGATTCAAAGATGTTGCTTAAGCGCACTTCCTTGCGCTTAACGTCGACATATTCGGCTGCTGCATCAGCTTCGCCCACTACAACGTGGTCGCGGTATACCTTGATGCCACTCAGACCATCGATGTCGGCATGAGCCACATCCACACGCACATTGTTTTGGTAATTTGCAGCGTGAGCGTTGTCGTTCACGATGTCGTCGGCGGTGTAGCCTTGCACGTTGTTGTCGGGATCCATCATCACGCGTGCGCTTGCAACAGAGCGGTAGAGAGGAACTACGGCAACACCCACTTCCACATCGTCGGCATCACGCAAGCTGTAGCGAACTGCTTCTGGCATATTTGCTTCAATAAATTCGCTGTAGTAGTCGGTGATGGTCAAGCCGTCGTCTGCATTTCCAGAGAGTGCCACAGTTTCGCTATCGAAGCGGTTGGTCTGGTCGGCGTCGAATGCGTTTTCAGGAGTGAATGTGTAGTTTACATTAGCAGCATCCACGTTGAATGTGCCAAGAAGCGTTTCGCCACGGTAGAGCTTCAAGACATCGCCACCCTGAGGCACGTCGTAAGTGAGCTTGTTCTTGTAGAGGTTGCGCTCGGTGCTTTCGTTGTATTTCGAACGGTAGCCATCTTCGATAACCACAGTGTTCACTCTCTTATAGAGCTTAATGGCTTGGTAGTCTTCTTTTGAGATGTTTTCGCTCACGTAGTAACGGAACGCTCTTGATACGACACCATTGTTAGTCCAATAGTGGTATTCAATCTGGCGATCTTCTGCTACTGCTGGAGCTGTAATCTTTGCAGTATTGTCGGCGGCGATGCTGACAGTGAACACATCTTGTGTGCCTTCCACGAATTCAACATGTGTCTTGTTGTTCAGGCTTGCATTGTATTCGCCATCGTTGAGATACCAGCCACCATCGGTAGCAACAAGGAAGTATGGACGTGTGACAGAATAACTTGAAACAATCACGGTGTTGTCCACAATCTTGTAGGTGTTTTCACCTCGTGCTTCTGTCTGGATTCTCTTGTTGGTGCCAACAGCTGCTGCATAGTTGCCATCTTCCGAAAGGATGATGTATTCACCACCGTCCACGATGTCGTCTTGTGAAGTCACCAATGTGTAAGCGCGTGCGCTCTTCTTCTTGATGGTGATGGTGTAGGTGGCAGTCTTAGTAACTTCTCCTTCTGTGTAGCTAACAGTTACGGTTTGCTCGCCAACTTGGGCCATGTTTACTTCGAACTTAGCCTTTGAGGTCACAACCTTTGTGGTAGCATCATCATAAGTGGCTGTTACCACCATGCCTTCGTGTGAGAAGCGGTCGCCCACTTCAAATACGGTTGGATATTCGCCCGACAGCGCAATGCTTTCAAGGGTTCTCAGAACAGGCACTTCGCCAGTAGTCCATTCAGAATAAACGTCAATAGTTCCACCCTTCTTCACGTAGAACTGGATTGGGTTAAATGTTGTTGCGGTTTTTCCTGCACGGAAATCTGAGCTGAACGACAAATAAGTGTCATAAATTTTGATGTCCCAACGGTTGTTTGTGGCGTTGTAAGAAATGGAGGTGCTGGCATACGACATGTCGGTTGTTAATTCAAACGTCGTAATATTCAGGCCGTTATCTCCACCCTTGCTCATAAGCCAATTGTTTGTGCCCTGAATTCTCAGGCCATAGAAATTTTTGCCTTCTGGCTTCTCGTAAGAAATTACTACAGCACCTTCAGGCTTGGCTGAAATTTTGTTGTCGGCTATTGCAACATTAGCGACATAATTGACGTTGCTGGAAGGAAGACCGTTGAACACTTTACCTGTTGTAGCAGGAGCGGGATCTTCATATACCAAAAGGTATTCTCCACCCGCCCATTCAGTGTTGGTGTATGGCACTTTTTCGTAATATGCTTCACCGCCACCTTCTTGTTTTTTTGTTGCGAATACTGCGTAGTAGCTTCTGTTGGCTTTTGCGGTTTCATCTACAGTTACATAAGTAGGTTCTGATTCTGCATCAACTGTTGAAGAGGTCACCCAACCGGTGAACACTTTGCCAGCCAAAGCCTCTGGAGTTGCTGGGTCTGCAGGTTTGGTAACTGCTTCGCCCTTATAAAGAGTTTGAGCCTCACCATAAGCCACACCATTCACATACCATGTGTAGGTGTATTTTGCATCTTCTTCGAATGTTGCGCTTACTGTTACATCTTCAGCTGGCATAGTGAATTTGTTGTTCGAAACAGTCACTGCGCCACTTGCACCAGTCACGGTAAGTGCAGAGATATGATAGTGCTCATTGGGGTTAATTGTCAAAGTCACAGTCTGGCCTTCAGCTGCAGGAGCTGGTGATGCAGTGACAGAGCCATTAGCCATCTCTGCAATGTTTACTGCATACTTGGTGATTTCTGTCAGTGTGATGTCGTAGGTAGCAGTCTTGGTTACACCCTTTTCTGTGTAGCTTACAGTCACGGTCTGAGTGCCTGCTTGGCTCATGTCAGGAGTTGAGAATGTGGCCTGGCTGGTCACGTCGGCATCTTCCACGCCTTCTTCGGCATACGATGCAGTGACGGTCATTCCATTATGGTTGAATGTGTCACCCACATTAAATGCTGTCTGATAAGAACCTGAGAGTGTGATATGGTCGAGAGTCTTGGTTGCAGGAGCCTCTTCGCTCATGTAAATGTAAACAGGTGTTTGGCCGGTTGAGTAGCAAGAGAACAGTGCGGTTGAACCAGAATTATTGAACTTCAAGCTGTTTCTTGTATTTGTGCCTTGAAAAGTAACTGCAGCTGCTCCATCAGGGTTGACATCAATGGTAGCCTTCCCGTTGTCACCAGCGGTTGTCGCGTTTGCTGTTTTTAAATGATTAGAACCAGAACTTGCTGCATAGATGTATTGATCGTTACCATCATTGAACATCCAAGTAGCGTCACCTGCTGTAGTGGTTGTTGCCTCAAGTGTGAACACTTGTACATCTTCTGATGGGTATGCTTCGCTGTTTTCAACATCAATGAGAACTCCTGGTCTATTGTTACCATCACTTTTAGTGCCCATTGAATAGAAGTCGCTGCCCTTTTTGCCCACAAAGACAATCTTCTTGCCTTCTGCGAGTTGGTCCGCATTAGTTACCAAAACAAAGGTGCTTGTTGCTGGCTTTTCGACGAATGTTGCAGAAACGGTTACGTTTGCTGCTGGCATTGTGAATTTGTTGTTGGCAACTTCGATTGTATTGCTTGAAGCATCCTTCACGTCCCAAGCGTCGAACTTGTAGCCTTCTGCTGGGGTGGCGGTGAGGGTTACTTCTGCGCCTTCTGGTGCTTCTGCTACGTCAGCGCTCACGGCACCATTGGCGATGCCAGAAGCGTAGATGATGAAACCTTTAGTGCCATCAGTCACATAAGCATTACTATTCTTCACACCTGTAACCACCCAATTGTTGAAGGTGACTTTGGTGTCGGTAGCTGTAGCACCAGCTGAGGTTGCTGCTGCGAAGATTTCGTCCATTGTAGTAAGCGCGGTCATGCCGTTCACGGTCAGACCGTTCACTGTATAAGATGGAGATGTGACATCGCCTACCTTTGCTGTGACATTAACAGAAGTTTGACCAACAGAAAGGGTTGCTGGGTTGAAAGTCCATGTGATACCGCTGGTGATAGGAGCGGTGTTGCCATCGCTGTAAGTACCGGTCACGGTAAGACCTGCAGGGTTGAATGTGTCACCCTCGTTGTAAGTGGTCTTGGTAGGGGTGCCAGAAACAGCAAGAGAAGTAAGGGTTTTTTCTTGGCCACCAGAATAAGTAACCTCATATTCGGCGCCATTAACTAAGATGTTTTTTCCAAAAGTGGTAACTTTCATCATGAAGCCTGTAGCGCCAGTCAGTCCAGATGTAAATGTTGCATGCTGATATTCAGTTTTTGTTGCGGCTGTAGCATTTACAGGTGTGACAACGACACCATCACCAAGGGGGGTGCCTTCGCTATTAACGAGGTAAATTGTGATTTTAGATGTTGTTCCGCCATTCTGCAAACATTTAAAACCAACTTTAATTTGGGTGATTCCAGATGTTGAGAAATCAGGAATCTCACTGTTTGTCAATGTGCAATTGGCTTTCTTGAAACCATACGGCTGGGTGAAATAGGTTACATTACCGTTCCCTTCCCAATCGTCTGAAGCCGTAGTCAAATCCCAACTGCCCGTTTTCGTGGCTGCCCAGGAGGTGGCTGTGACCAGGATGGCCATGATTAATAAAGTAAATAATTTCTTCATAACAATAAATGTTTGAATTGTTAATAATATTTGAGTAGTTTGTTTGCAAGTAGTTAGTATTAGAGTAAATGCTTTGGTCCCTTTCAGAATCCGTTGTAAAAGCGTTCAGTGCCCGTTAAAAAGCAAGTTGTGACCTCTAAATGAGAACCCTTTACATTATACTCCGTACAAAGTAAGGATTATTATCCTAAAAATCAGCATGGTTTGTAAGAAAATTTCTATGAAATGTGAGAAAAAAGGAAAAGCCCCCTCTCCCAGCCCTCTGGTTAGTGGAAAAAGGTGTGGATAGTGCGAATTTGCGTCCACGATAGATGAACAGTTTAAAATCGAACATGCATGCTCGAACGGATAAAATCAAAAAATCGAGATGGTTAGACAGAAGGACTATGGCCTCTTGCGAGCGAAGTGGCAACGACCTCCGAAAGCACGCTTTCTGCGCTCGTTTCCCCTCCACTCCCACAGTCGCGCTTTCGCTCGCCTGCTGTCAAACCACCACGAAGAAAAATCGCTGACGCGAACAAAAAACGCTCTTACGAGCGAGCAAAATAGCATGGGAATTAGGAATAACAATTCATTTTTTGTAAACCTTAATTCCGCAACACTATAGTTTAACATTATTTATAAGTGCCTGAGCAA
>JAUNNJ010000027.1 GCA_030531495.1 Bacteroidales bacterium | reverse complement strand
CTGTGGAATCCGTGGAATCTGCGTGCGTGGGGTGGGGTGGGCGGAAGTGGTGGATATTTCCTTTTTATTTGTTATTATTGCCGATGTGTTTGTGGTTTCTGAATTTTGTTATACTTTTGCCTCCATATTGTTTTTATACAGAATGAAACTATGAAAAATTTATTTGTTTTAGGCTTGATAGCCATGGCCTCTCTTGCCACTTCGTGCACAAGCAATGCGCCTCGCGCCAATGAGAAAATCGCAGACTACTTATACGCTTGTGAAATCGACAGCGTGAACTTTGAACTGTGCGCACTCGCAAGCGAACACTATCGTCCGAAAAACGCTGGTGCATGTTCCGAAGTGCGTAAGGGTAATTTTGTGGGTCGAAACCTCGACTGGAATATCAATAAGGAAGCATCTTTTATTATTAAAACCAACGCAACGCAAGGCCGCTACGCTTCTATTGGCGTGTCGGGTTGTGTGCCTGTGATTAGCGACAGCTTGGGTAACGCTGGTGGCTACAGCGACCTCTACACCATTGTGCCTGTGACCACAGTTGACGGTATCAACGAAAAAGGTCTCTATGTGGGTGTGAATGTGGCTCCTACTGGTGAAACTTCGCTCGACAAATCGAAGTGGAAAAATCACAAATGGGGACTCGGTGCTGCCTACACTCGCCCAGAAGCCACTCTCACTTATTGCACCACATTCCTCGTGCGCTTCTTGCTCGATTTTGCGGAATCTGTCGACGATGCAAAGGAATTGGTGGAAAGTGTAAACTGGTTTGACCCATGTGGCTTCCCAACCCCCGACGCCGCACAATCGTTCCACTGGCTCATCTGCGACGAAAAGAAGAGCGCCGTGCTTGAATTTATCGACAATAAGCCTGTGTTCCTCGAAACCACCGAAGTGTCGAAGCCTTCAGTGTCGACCATCATGACCAACTTCAGCAACACGCTCTATGCCGACTCTACCAACCGCGTTATCCAAGACCACGGTGCTGGCTATGAGCGCTACGACCTGCTCTGTAAGGGTTATGGAGCCACTGCTCCAACCTGGGAATCAATGGCTAAGTTGATGGAAAGTGTGTGGTACACCAAATGCTACACTATCAAGAATGGCGACCCTAATTTCTGGCTGACCGACAACTATAGCGACCAATATCCTACAAGCAAACTTTATGGCAACAAGGACGTGTGGAATGATAAGGGTTTTGTGCATTACATCGACTCGCTCAAAGGAATGTTCAATGATAAATCAAATTGGCACACTGCTACCTCTACACTCTGGTACACCGTTCACACTTGCATCTACGACCTTGCTAAGCGTGAGCTCCACATCAAGGTGAGCGAAGGCCTCGACGGACAGAAGGACTACTACACTTGCGGCATCAACAGCACCTTCCCTCGTCCATTCGACCTGATGCCAGCCGGACACACGCTCTTCGATGGCAAATATTCAAAATAAGACGTTAGAATATTAGGTATTAGTCCTGATATCGTTTCAAAGGAAAAATGACACCCCCGAAAACTTCTGCTTTCGGGGGTGCGTTTTTTTATTTCGTGTTGTAGGTTAGCGATTATTTCTTTTCTTTCAAGAGGTCGCGAATTTCGGTAAGCAGCTTTTCTTCTGCACTTGGTTCTGCAGGAGCTTCTGGCTCTGGTTCTGGTTCCTTTTTAAGTTTGTTGATACCCTTCACCATCAAGAAGATGCAGAATGCCACGATAAGGAAGTCGAGCACGTTTTGAATGAGGTTACCATACTTGAGAGTGGCCTCGCCCACTTTCACGCTGAGGTCGGTGAAGTTGACGCCGCCAGTGAGCATTCCCACGATAGGCATAAGGAGGTCGTCGACCACAGAAGTTACGATTTTACCGAATGCACCACCGATGATAACACCGACAGCCATGTCCATTACATTGCCTTTAACGGCAAATTCCTTGAATTCTTTAACAAATCCCATAGTGTTGTGATTTTTAGTTGTTTGTTGTTATTTTATTGGTTATAGTTTAATATGCAAATATCGGGCAAGTTGTAGCCCCTTTTCCACATTGTAAATATTAAACAATCTTAATTGGGGAAATTTTTCCATTATTTTTTTCTTTAACATGGCTTTAACCCAAAAAAATGTATTAATTTTGCAGTTGGAAAAGATTGAAATGGCAAAATTTTTGCTTTTCAGTCCCCAAAGTTACGAATTTCAATTCAAAGAGGAAATTTTTGTAAACAACTAATTTATATTTTATTAAATTTTTTAGACGTAATTATGACAAAAGTAGCTATTAACGGCTTTGGCCGTATTGGTCGTCTGGCTTTCCGTCAGATGTTTGAAGCTGAAGGTTATGAAGTTGTTGCTATCAACGACCTTACCAATCCTAAAATGCTCGCTCACCTTCTTAAGTATGACACTGCTCAAGGTGGTTTTGCTGGCAAGTTCGGTGAAGGCAAGCACACTGTAGAAGCAACTGAAAACTCAATCATCGTTGACGGTAAGGAAATCAAGATTTCTGCTGAACCAAACGCAGCAAACTGCCCATGGGCTGCTAACGATGTTGACGTAGTTCTCGAATGTACTGGTTTCTACACTTCTAAGGAAAAAGCTTCTGCTCACCTTGAAGCTGGTGCTAAGAAAGTTGTTATCTCTGCGCCTGCAGGCAACGATCTTCCTACTATCGTTTACAACGTTAACCACGAAACTCTTACTGCTGACGATAAGGTTATCTCTGCAGCTTCTTGTACTACCAACTGCTTGGCTCCTATGGCTGCTGCTCTCCACGCATACGCTCCTGTACAGTCAGGTATCATGTCAACTATCCACGCTTACACTGGCGACCAAATGATTCTCGACGGTCCTCAACGTAAGGGCGACCTCCGTCGTTCTCGCGCTGGTGCTTGCAACATCGTTCCTAACTCAACTGGTGCTGCTAAGGCTATCGGTCTCGTAATTCCTGAACTCAACGGTAAGCTCATCGGTTCTGCTCAACGCGTTCCTACTCCAACTGGTTCTACTACTATCCTTATCGCTGTTGTTAAGGGTGAAGACGTAACTGTTGAAGGTATCAACGCTGCTATGAAGGCTGCTGCTAACGAAAGCTTCGGTTACACTGAAGACCAAATCGTTTCTTCTGACATCATCGGTATGAAGTACGGTTCTCTCTTCGATGCAACTCAAACTATGGTTGCTAAGATTGCTGACGGCCTCTATGAAGTACAAGTAGTTTCTTGGTATGACAATGAAAACTCTTACACTTCTCAGATGGTTCGCACTATCAAGTTCTTCTCAGAAATCTAAGAATTAGCTTGATTGGACTTCGGTCCAAACCACAATATAAGGGCATGCCTTCACGGTGTGCCCTTTTCTTAGTGGGTATATGCCCGTGAATGGCCGGCTATAGCATGGAATGATGATGGCTTGCTGCATTGAATTGCGGCAAGCCATCTACCTATTATTATTAACTATAAAATTACCTTTTCGCGGTCAGTTGTTCAGTAGGCGGTGTTGTGCACGCCTTTTATGGCACGGCCCGATGGGTCGTTCATGTTGCGGAACGATTCGTCCCAAGCCAGCGCTTCGGCTGTGCTGCATGCCACAGAAGGGACTGATGGCACGCATTGAGCAGCGGTTTGCGATGGGAATAGGTCCTCGAAAATGCTGCGGTAGAAGTATTCTTCCTTGTTCATTGGGGTGTTGATGGGGAAGCGTTTCTTGGCTTGCTTCATCATGGTGTCGGTCACCTGTTGTTCGGCGAGCAGTTTTAGCGAGTCAATCCAGCTGTAGCCTACGCCGTCGGAAAATTGCTCTTTCTGTCGCCACACGATGCTTTCTGGCAGCAAATCTTCAAAAGCCTTGCGAACCACCCACTTTTCCATAGGATGCTCGCTCGTGACCATCTTGTCGGCAGGGTTGAGACGCATGGCCACATCCAGAAATTCTTTGTCGAGGAAAGGCACGCGTCCTTCCACGCCCCATGCGCTCAGGCTCTTGTTGGCGCGGAGGCAGTCGTAGAGATGCAGCTTATCGAGTTTGCGTACGGTTTCTTCGTGGAATGCCTGTGCCGATGGCGCTTTGTGGAAATAGAGGTAGCCCCCGAAAATTTCGTCGGCACCTTCGCCCGAAAGCACCATCTTGATGCCCATCGACTTGATAACGCGCGCCAGCAGATACATGGGTGTGGATGCTCGCACGGTGGTCACATCGTAGGTTTCGATATGGTAGATTACATCGCGTAGCGCATCGATGCCTTCTTGCACAGTGTAGTTGATTTCGTGATGCACGGTGCCAATGTGGTCGGCCACCTTTTTGGCGGCAGAGAGGTCGGGAGCACCCTTCAGGCCCACTGCAAACGAGTGGAGTCGTGGCCACCACGCTTGCTGCTTGCCGTCTTCCTCCACACGGTTGGGTGCGAATTTTGCGGCAATGGCTGAGATGACAGAGGAGTCGAGACCGCCGCTGAGCAGCACGCCGTAAGGCACATCGCTCATCAGTTGACGCTTCACAGCATCTTCCAGTGCTTTGCGCAGTGCGGCAATGTCGGTGGCATTGTCCTTCACGGCATCGTAGTCTTTCCAGTCACGTTTCCACCACTGGACGGGTTCATCCTGGTCGCTGGTAAGCACATGTCCCGGAAGGAAAGGGGTGATGGAGGTGCACACACCTTCCAGGCCTTTCAGTTCGGAACAGAAATAAGTGTTGCCTTCGTTGTCGCTTCCTATATATAGAGGTATCACGCCGATAGGGTCGCGTGCTATCATAAAGAAGTTTTTCTTTTTATCATAGAGCGCGAATGCGAAAATGCCGCTCAGTCGGTCGAGAAATGCCGTTCCGTATTTTTCGTAGAGAGGGATTATGGCTTCACAGTCGCTACCGGTCTGAAACTCGTAGGTGCCTTCAAATTCCTCTCTGATGCTTTTGTGATTGTAGATTTCGCCGTTCACGGTGAGGATGATATCACCCGAAGCGTTTTTCAGCGGCTGACCGCCCGATTGAGGGTCGATAATCGACAGGCGCTCGTGGCTCATGATGGCGCCATCGCAGCAATAGATGCCCGACCAGTCGGGACCTCTATGTCGAATCTTTTGCGACATCTTCAGCACTTCTTTTCTGCGTTCGCTTGTGCCCACGCCTTCTCCAAAAATTCCTACTATACCACACATAATATTTTGTCGTTTGTCTTGGTTAATTCTTGTTTTATTTTCAATTTGTGTTGCAAAAGTAATATAATGCTTTCAAATATTCAAAGAAATTGATAAAAATATAGCAAAAAGATTGGAAATGTTTCATGCGGTGTCTGAATGTTATGAAAAAGGGGGATGGGCGTGGCAAAAAAACAACTGTCGCCACTTGGCAAAAGCGAGCAGCGACAGTGTGATGGATTCTGTAGGATGCAGAGTTATGAGAGCAATTGACGCACCAGAGCGTTGATGGCTTTTCCCTCGGCTTTTCCAGCGAGTTGTTTGGTGGCCATGCCCATCACCTTGCCCATGTCCTTCATAGTGGTGGCACCGGTAGCGGCGATGATTTCCTTCACAGCGGCTTCGAGTTCTTCAGCCGACATCATCTTGGGCAAGAATTCCTCGATTACTGCAGCTTGTGCCAATTCCTCGTCGGCGAGTTCCTGACGCCCGTTTTCGGCATAGAGCGCAGCGCTCTCCTTGCGTTGCTTTGCCATTTTCATAAGAGCCTTGAGCGCATTGTCGTCGCTCACTTCACCACCATTTCCTGGCTGTGTCTTGATGAGCAAAAACTCAGCCTTGATGCCTTGTAGTGCGCCCAGACGCACCTTGTCGCGAGCCAGCATTGCTGCTTTGATGCCCGCATTCACTTGATCAAAAATTGCCATATCAATATTGTTTAGTTTTATTTCGTACCACGAAGTTACAACTATCTCCAGAAAAATGGTGTAAAAAGTGGGAGAAAAATTTGGAAATCATAGGAAATTGTTATAACTTTGTAATTGTTACAAATTAATAACTAATTCAATATTTTGTGGAGACAGCAAAAAAACATCTTGCAATTCATCATGTGCGTCCGTCGATGCAGCGTATTGCTATCATGAAGTATCTCATGGAGCACTGCACACATCCCACTGTTGACACTATCTACAACGATTTGCTCCCGGTGATGCCAACACTTTCGCGCACCACCGTGTATAACACGCTTGAGCTCTTCAGCGCCAAGCACGCAGTGCAAGCACTCACCATTGACAAGCGTAATGTGCGTTACGACGCATGCACCACTCCGCATGCCCACTTTATGTGTCATAAATGCGGCCGTGTGTTTGATGTCGACCTCGATGCAATTTCCATAGAGTTGCTCTACAATAGCGACAAATTCTTGGTAGAGAAAGTGGAGCTCAATTCCATTGGCCTTTGTCCGGATTGCCGCGAAGAAGAGGAGAATTAGCAAACAGAATTATTCACTTATATTAATATACTATTATTACTATGGCAAAAAAATGGATTTGCACAGTTTGCGGTTATGTGCATGAAGGAGAAACCGCACCAGAGCGTTGCCCACAATGCAAGGTTCCTGCTGAAAAATTCAATGAAGTGAAAGATGATGGCAGTATCCAATTCGCTTGCGAACACGTGATTGGTGTTGCCAAAGGTGTTGATCCTGTGATTCTTCAAGGTTTGAAGGACAACTTTATGGGTGAATGCACCGAAGTGGGTATGTATCTCGCTATGAGCCGTCAGGCCGACCGTGAAGGTTATCCAGAAGTGGCAGAAGCGTTTAAGCGCTATGCATGGGAAGAGGCAGAACATGCTGCAAAGTTTGCAGAACTGCTCGGTGAGGTGGTTTGGGACACCAAGACAAACCTTAAGAAGCGCATGATGGCAGAATCGGGCGCTTGCGAAGGTAAATTCGAACTCGCTAAGATGGCTAAGGCTCAAGACCTCGATGCTATCCACGACACCGTACACGAAATGGCTAAGGACGAAGCACGCCATGGCAAGGGCTTCGAAGGATTGTTTAACCGTTATTTCAAATAATATAAAATTCAAACATAATGAAAGATCTTAAAGGAACAAAAACAGAAAAGAACTTGATGGAAGCCTTCGCTGGCGAATCTCAAGCTCGTAACAAGTATTCTTACTTCGCATCAAAGGCTAAGAAGGATGGCTATGTACAAATCGCAGCTCTCTTCGAAGAAACTGCTAACAACGAAAAGGAACACGCAAAAATGTGGTTCAAGCTTCTCGAAGGCGGCAAGGTGAAAGACACGCTCTCAAACCTCGCTGCTGCTGCTCAAGGCGAAAACGACGAATGGACCGACATGTATCCACGCATGGCTAAAGAAGCTCGTGAAGAGGGTTTCGATGAAATCGCCGACATGATGGAAGGCGTGGCTGCTATCGAAAAAGAACACGAAGAACGCTATCGCAAGCTCCTCAAGAACATTGAAGACAAGGTGGTGTTCTCACGCGACGAAGAATGCATTTGGCAATGTGCTAACTGTGGCCACATCTGCGTAGGCAAGCAAGCTCCAGAGGAATGCCCAGTATGCGCTCACCCACAAGCATACTTCCAAATCAAGGCAGAAAACTATTAATCATAGTTTTTCCAGTTGCTCTCTAACTGATAATAATAGAGAAACTTTTCATAACATTTCTTTAATGAGGGGGATTACGCCGTGATGGCGCAATCCCCCTTTTTAGTAGGCGGTAACGTTCAAGAGTTTCTGTTGTCGCAAATCTCTAAAAATCATCAAATAATAGATAAACACCATCATTAGAACCCCTTTGATGGTGTGTGATTTTTTAGTTGAATGAATTTTTACCAGGTGGGGGCTTGGCCGAGGTCGTGCTTTGCGGGCACGAATTTTTCGCCGTTGAAGTTGAAGTAGCTACCATAGCCGGTGAGGCGTGTCACGGAGCAGTGGTAGCCGTCGGTGTCGAAGATGATGGTCCAGTCGCCACCGAGGATAGATGTGATGGGCACACCCACGGCGCGGTCTTGTGTGAGGGTGTAGGTTTCAGGGTTGTAGTCGTAGAATTTTACATCGCGGAGGTTGTAGACGAATCCCACGAGAGTGTGACCGTTGGCGCGAGTCCAGATAGCTCCTTGCAGCTTGTTGGCTCCTGCTGTGATGAATGCGCAAGTGTCTTTAATGGCTGCCATCTGTTTTTTTGTGGGATTGTTGGCAATTTCAATCATCTCACTTGCTCCGGCGAGTTCGCTGTGTTTGGTTAAATATGCCACCATCAGGCAAGTGACCACATTGTCGGTAGAAGGCTCCACAACGATGGTTTCGCCTTGCACCGCCTTTTTAGGGGCTTTCTTTGCTGCTCTTTTCTGTGCCGAAACTGTGCCAAAGGCGATAATCGCTGCTGATAAAAGTAGGATGAATCTTTTAATATTTTATAATATCTAAATAATAATATCTTATATCTATATTCCAAATTCTAAATTCTTATATAGAATATCTAAATTCTTATTTCTTAAATCTATTTTCTAAGTTTCTTGTAAAGTTTTTCAATTCGTTTGTGGCTTTGCACGAGGCGTCCCCAGGGTATTCTACCGTTTTTCACGTTCTTCACGATGAGGTCAACGAGACGGAATGGGCGGTCGGCTTCAAATCCGGTGTTGATGTTGTTGCCCACGCAGAGCAAGTCGCAGCCCGCGTTGATGGCAAGCACCAGTGCGTTTTCGATGTCGTATTTCTTGATGATGCCCTCCATGTACATATCGTCGCTCACCACCACACCGTCGTAGCCCAGCTGCTTTCGGAGCACGCCGTCGATGGTTTTGCGCGAAAGGGTGGCGGGATAGTCGGGGTCGATGTTGCCGTTGATGATATGGGCAGTCATCACCACGTCCACTTTTCCCTTCTTGATAAGTCGGCGGAAAGGCTCGAGTTCTGAGGGCTGCCAAGTGGCGGTCACATCCACAAATCCCCAATGCGAGTCGCCGAGGGCGTTGCCGTGGCCGGGGAAGTGCTTCACTGCATTAAGCACATGCTGGCGGTGCATCTCGTCGATTTGAATGCTTGCGTGGCGCACAATCACATTGGCATCTGTGCCGAAGCTGCGTTGGATTTTGCCGATAGGCGGACATTCGGGATTGAGCACATCGAGCACCGGGGCAAGGTTGAGGTTCACGCCACTCGTTGCCAGCTGTGTGGCCATCAGTCGGGCGTAGAATCGCGTGGTGTCGCGGTTGTCGATATTGCCCAGATATTCAGCATTTGGGAGCTTTTCATATCCGTAAGCCGGTTTCAGTCGCTGCACGAGTCCTCCTTCCTGGTCGGCAGCGATGAGCAAGGGATAGTCGGCAAACGACTGCAGGTCGGCGGTAAGTTTTGCGAGTTGTTCGCGCGAAGTGATGTTGCGCGAGCCGATTTTCGCAGTGCCTGTCAAGTCGATATCAAAAAGCACAATGCTGCCCACTTTCAGGTCGCGGATGTAGCGTGCTGCATCGCTTTGGTCGTCGACGGTGTTGCCCTTGAAGCCCACCATCAGCATCTGCGCTGCATAGCGTCGGAGTTCAGCGTCGCTGGGAATTTGCGCCCTCGTCGAAAATCCGAAAATCAAGAAGGCAACGGCAGTGAAGAGAAGGTTACGTTTCATTTTTTAGGGTAAAAGCCGTTTCTGGAATGTTTCCCAAAAACGGCTCAAGCATTTATCTGTTACAAGTTAGTTTAGTCGAAGAAGTGGAAAAAGAAATAGCAGGCAATCCACTCGTAGCGTACGCTTTGTGCGTAGCCTATGATTTTCTTGTCGGCATCGTAGATTTTACCGCTCTTGTCGATGTTGCCCAGTATGCGGCTTTCACCGTCGCGCACAGTGCCATCGTTGAGGATATACCCGATGCGTTCGTTATTATTGTTGTAGATTTGCAATCCCTTGATAAGGCCTATTTGTTTGTTGTCCTTATTGCGGATTGCGCCGTCACGGTCAAAAAATCCCATTGGGCGAGAGTCGTTGTCGCGTACGGTGCCGTTGGGCGAGATGCGACCTATGTTGTGGTGGTTGGCATCGCGTATGGTTTGTGCTCCAGCATTTGAGGAGAATCCTGCTACAAACGCCATCAGCAGAGCCATTGTTATGAGTCTTAGAGTCTTCATCGTTATGAGTTTTGACGCTTAGTGTTGTTATAACTATGTTGCAAAGGTAAAGCAAAAAAACTTAACTACCAACTTACTTTTGCCTTTGTGTGTGATTAGACGTCTCACCGGCAAAAAAGTTTAATTTCCTATCCCCGAAAAGGGGCTTTTTATGATTTGGGGCGGCATTTCCAAATAGCCATCGGGTGTTTGGCTAATCTTGCAGCGCATTCATTGTCGCCAAAGAGGATTTCTGGATGATATTCCCTGCGATTAAAGTGCTGGACAAATGCTTTTTCATCATCGCTGAATTGAAGGAACTCTTGGAGAAAAGATACAACAGTCTCTTTTGTTTTCGTGTAATCAAATTTTTCGCTTTTGCGAAGAACGGGAATCAGTTGGGATTTGACCGTTGTATAGGAGGCATTTTCGATTTTAGACAAAGACGGAAATGTGAGGGACACTTCTTCGGCTTTGCTTTGAGCCCCAACAGCATGATAAAACACAAAAATCTTTCGCAGTAATGAACGTTCGTTGCACGAGGTGAATAGGTTTGCAGAAATCATGTTGTATATATCATAGAGGTCGCGCATGGCTGCGCGATTGACGAGAGCGTTGATTTTACTGGCATAAAGTTCCAGTGGGTCGAGAACATTTACTGCGATGTCTCCAATGAAATCAATTTTCACATGGCGTTCTGCGCTTGGTAGCACATGGCACCGGTTACTATAGTTGATTTCAATCTTAATATTGTCGGCATTTCCTCCGGCATTGGTGTACCCGAAAACCCATGAATCAAGTGACAATGGACTTTTTGATTTCGGTTTTAGGCTGTATCCTTCGTAAAGCATATATCTCATCACTTCTTTATTAATGACTTGTCTTTGTGCAAGCATTTCTTCGCGAGAGTAGTTGATATTGCAATCGAGGTCAATGTCCACCGAAAGGCGAGGCATTTGAAAGATGGTGAGGTTAATGGCTGTGCCACCTTTGAGTACAAGTGATTTTGAAAGGTGTTCGTCTTCATGAAAATAATTCAGGATTTTCACAAGCCGCAGAACTTTCTCCAGATTGTCGCGAATGAAGCCATTCTCTTTTGCGATAATGTTGAGGTGAGCTTTATTATATGAGGTCATACGATTCGGTGTTTTCAGAAATGTAATAACTTGGAACATAGAGTTTCCATGCACTCACGAAGCAGTCGGAATCGACATCGTTAGTCAACCGTTTCGTATGCAGAGCTCCCTTGTTTCGGCAAAGTTCTATCGTTTCGGTAGAGATATTAATCTGTTTTTGGATGCGTTCCAATAGAAATCCCACTTTTTGATAAAGAAAAGCCTTGCCATACAAATCTAAATACTTCATTATTTTTATTTCGTTTAGTTTGTGCAGTCCTTCGCAACAATGAAGTAGCTCTTCTGCACCACCGGCTCGGTTTATCTTGTCGCAGCAATCCACGAAAGTGCGCTCTAAATCTGTGACTCGCACATACGGATTACCTTCTGGGTTAATTATTCCAGAATCATGAAAATCACCAATAGGGGAAGCGAAATACTCGAATTCGTTCCCCTCGAATGTGAACTTATTAAAGCGTTTTTCGTTTCCCACATGTGTCACAAAATACGACTGATGAGCTAACCCGTGGTATTCCAGTGCCGAGTGCCATCCGACATAGGATGTGGTCGACACATGTGATGCTACTTCGTATTTGTCCACAATAGGTTGACTGCTCGCAAGGTCAACTGCTGTGTACATGTTTTTGCGAATCTGTTGAATTATCCCTTTCTGCTTCCATCGAATTAATGCTTTGGCTGCAGAGTTTTTTGTAATGGAAAATGTGTTTGCCACATCTTCCAGCGAAAAGATACGCATTTTATAGATTTTACCGATATCCATGTTTCTGAATTTTCACGGAAATACACCAAAAAGTTCTTTTATCGTGCAAATATAGCAAAAATATTTTTAATTGTTCTGCATGAAATGTATAAAAAAGGCGTTTTTAGTGGAATGTGTACAATAGACAAAAGTTTTGCGTATGCATAGTAGATTTGTTTTTGTGGTTTTGATATCAGAGTTGTGTTTTTGTGAAAAATGTTGAAAATGTGGAGCGTGCCCTAGGTTTGCGGGCTGGAAGAGGGGATATTTCGAAAAATATCACTAACTTTACAAAAATGTGCACTTTTAGAAAGTATAAGGATATATGAATAAACAAGTAAAGCAGTCCCCTATAGAGCAGGAAGCGTATGATGTAATACTGCGACAGGCTGTCGCAGTTATTGAAACCACGCGTTATTCAATAGCAAAGCACACCAATGGCTGTGTTATCTCGGCATATTGGCAGATTGGTCAACTTCTATATGAAAGGAAAATAGAAAGCGGCTATGGTGATGGAGTGGTGCTACGATTGTCGGCGGACCTCAAAGAGCGCTATCCAAAGTTTGGCGCTTCTCCGCGTAACCTGTGGGATATGAAGAAGTTTTATTTGCGTTTTCGGGATTCTGATATAAAAGTGCGACAGGCTGTCGCAGTATTGCCATGGGGGCATATTTTACAACTTATGCAAAAGATTGGTGACGATGACATGGCTATTTTGTATTATGCTCAGGAAATCGTGGAAAAAGGATGGACACGTGAACTGTTGCTTAATGCTATAAAACTACGAATGCACGAATCGCAAGCTATTGCGCTTGTTGACAATAACTTCGAAAAGACCCTTCCTGCGGAACAAGCGAGTTATGCTAATGAAGTGTTTAGTTCAACCTATAATCTTGGTTTTCTTGGAGTGACCAGTCCAATACTGGAACTTGAACTTGAAGAGCGTTTGGTGAAAGCAATTACACGTTTTCTTATGGAATTAGGAAGAGGCTTCACTTTCATTGGGAATCAACACACGCTTGAATACAATGGGAAGGAAAGTAAAGTGGATATGCTTTTTTTTCATAGAGGTCTGCGTTGCTTGGTAGCTGTTGATTTGAAGATTGGCGCTTTTAAGCCGGAGTTTGCGGGGAAAATGAATTATTATCTTTCGTTGCTCGATCGTTTGGAGCGTGGAGCAGATGAAAATCGCTCTATTGGTATCATACTTTGTGCCGAGAAAGATAAGGTGGAGGTAGAACTCGCTCTCGAAGATATGGGGAAGCCGATAGGAGTGGCTGATTATCAGCTGATAGTACCAAAAGATGAACTGAAAAAAGTTCTCTGTGACGAAATGAAGGCTTTTAGCAACGAAAAGGCACCTCAAAAGCATTAAACATTATGGGTTTGCGGGCTGGAAGGGGAGATATTTCGAAAAATATCACTAACTTTGCACGAATATACGCTTACGCGAACGAAAATAAATTAAAAAACAAAATAAAGTGAAAAAGTACAGACTTATCGACAACACGCTCGGGTGGCTCGTTTTTCTGGTGGCAGCAATCACCTATTTGCTCACCATTGAGCCTACTGCGAGTTTCTGGGACTGCCCAGAATTTATTGCGCAAGCATTCAAGAGTGAAGTGGGTCACCCACCAGGCAACCCTATCTTTATTCTCGTAGGCCGCTTTGCAGCCAATTTCGCCGGTGGCGATGTGACCGCTGTGGCTAAATGCGTGAATGCTATGTCGGCATTGCTTAGTGCCGCCACCATCCTGTTCCTCTTCTGGACCGTAACCCACTTGGTGAAGAAGCTGGTGGTGAAAGATGGTGAAGAAGACAGCATGAGCCTCACTCAATACCTCTTAGTGATGGGTAGTGGTGTGTGTGGCGCATTGGTTTACACTTGGAGCGACACTTTCTGGTTCTCTGCTGTTGAGGCCGAAGTGTATGCGTTCTCATCATTCTGTACCGCCCTTGTGGTATGGTTGATGCTGAAGTGGGAAGACCAGGCCGACGACCCTCGTAGCGACCGTTGGATTATCCTCATTGCTTATGTGTTTGGTTTCTCACTGGGTGTGCACTTGCTCAACCTGCTCTGTATCCCTGCACTTGCTCTCATTTTCTACTATCGCAAGTGGAAAGAAACCACCGTTAAGGGCTCGCTCCTCACATTGCTCGTGTCGTTTGCAGTAATCGTTGCCATTCTCTACGGCTTGGAACCAGGCTTTGTGGAACTCGGTGGCTACTTCGACCTCTTCTTTGTGAACACCCTCGGTTTCTCTTACAACTCGGGTGTGCTCTTCTATGCATTCCTCACTCTTGGCATCTTCTCTTGGGCCATCTATGAGGTGTATAAGGGCAAGAGTGGTATAATGATGCGCGTGTCGTTCTTGGCAGCAATCTTCATTTCTGGTATGCTGTTCATTGGCGACAACCTGCTCATTCCATTGGTGCTCGTTATCGCACTTGGCGTTTACCTCTTCAAGTTTATGAAGGCTGTGCCTCGTCGCATCATGAGCAACATTCTCATCAGTTCGCTGATGATTTTCATCGGCTTCTCTTGCTATGCGCTCATTATTATCCGCTCAAGTGCAAACTTGCCTTTGGACGAGAACTCTCCAAACACCATGTTTGCCCTCAACAGTTACTTGAGTCGCGACCAATATGGAAAAACTCCATTGCTCTACGGCCCTGTTTACACCGTTGGTTCTCCTCAATACCAGAGCCATGCCGACGGCACTGCTTCCACCCGCTTCAAGAGTGGTAACAAGCAATGGGCGCGCGTGGTGAAGACTTCTGCCGACCAGCCCGACCAATACATTGGCACGGGCTATGCCAAGGAACCTGTTTATCCAAGCGAAATGAACATGCTGTTCCCTCGCATCTGGTCGACGAGCCCAAGTCATGCCAACTATTACAACACGTTCTTTGATGCAGAAAACCGTCCGTTCGACGAAACATCTGCCACTATCATTGTGGACGAAAACGGCGATCCTGATTACAGATTCAGTCAGTCGCAGCAGATGCTTCCTAAGCCTTCGTTCGTCAACAACATTGAGTTCTTCTTGGGCTATCAGCTCAACTACATGTATATGCGTTACTTCCTCTGGAATTTCGCAGGACGCCAGAACGATGTGCAAGGTTTGAACTGCGAAATGGGTGATGTGACTCGTGGTAACTGGATTACCGGTTTCGACTGGTTTGACAATTCTCGCCTCGGCGACCAAGAACTCCTTCCTGCTGAATACGGCAAGGAAAACAAGGGACACAATGTGTTCTTCTGCTTGCCTCTGTTGCTCGGTATCATCGGCCTCCTCTGGCAAGCATTTGCCGGCAAGCGCGGTATCGAACAGTTCTGGGTAGTGTTCTTCCTGTTCTTTATGACAGGTATCGCTATCGTGCTCTACCTCAACCAGCCACCATTGCAACCACGCGAACGTGACTACGCATACGCAGGCTCATTCTATGCCTATGCAATATGGGTGGGTATGGGTGTTGCCGGTCTTTGGAACTTGGCGGTAATGCTTCTCAAGAAGGCCAAGAAAGCCAAGGATGAAGCAGAAGTTGCAACAAGTGCTCCATCAAAGGCTATGGCATTTGTGGCAGTGGCCATCGGTCTTATCGTGCCACTTCAAATGGTGAGCCAAACTTGGGACGACCACGACCGCACTTACCGCACCTGCGCTCACGATTTCGGTATGAACTACCTCTCAAGTCTCGATGAAAACGCTATCATCTTCACCAATGGCGACAACGATACATTCCCGTTGTGGTATCTGCAGGAAGTGGAAGGCTATCGCACCGATGTGCGCGTGGTGAACTTGAGTTACCTCTCCACCGACTGGTATATCGCTCAAATGCAGCGCGCAGCCTATAAGTCGGCTCCTCTGCCAATGATGGCAGATTCGCTCAGCTACGCTTACGGCAACCGTGCGGGCACAACTCTCGAACAAGGCGAAACCGAAATGGTGTCTGTTACCGATGCGCTGAAGAAATTCTATTCTGGCGATGCCGAACGTGATGAAGACGGCGTGGTGCGTGGTAAGCTCGAATATTCTAAGATGTTTATCAACACCAACCCTGACGCTGCTGTGAAGGCTGGTATCATCCCTGTTGGCATGCGCGACTTGGCAGAAGAGCATATTGAAGTGCCATTCAGCCAAGCACACCAAGGCGGTTGGGCTTCGGCAAGCGATATGATGGTGCTCGACCTCGTGAACGCTTGCATCTCACAAGGCTGGAAGCGTCCAATCTATTTCGCATCTACAGTGAGCGACGACATGTATGCAGCATTCTCTCCATATATGCAGAACACCGGTATGGCTTACCAAATCACTCCTCTCCGCACTCAAAACTATGGCGAGGAAATTGTTGCCAACACCAACAAGATGTATGAAAATGTGACCAAGAAGTTCCGTTGGGGCGGTCTCGACACCCCAGAAGGCAAGGCTGGTAAGATTTACCTCGACGAAACCGTACGCCGCATGGTGAACACCACCCGCACAATGATTATCTCATTGGCTTCTTGCCTCGCCAACGAAGCAGGTGCTGCCAAGGATGCAAAAGATGCTGGCAAGACCACCATCTATGGAATGGATGTAGACAAATTCTATGCCGACCGCATTGCCAAGGCTGAAACAGTGCTCGCTCTCATGCAAGACAAACTTTCGGAAAAGGCTTGCGCTTATGCTTTCAACAACCGCATGTCGATGGCGCGTGTATATGAATCGCTCTATCAACTCACCAAGAAAGAGGATTTGCGCAAGAAGGCATCGGCTCTCGTTGAAGCCGACGTGCTCCAATTCTGCAAGTGGACTTCATTCGTGCAAAGCATCAGCGTGAACAACCCTCGTGTCAGCGCATGCAACACCGACAACTACATCGCTCAAAACTATGTGCCTCAATTGCTCCTCTTCTACGAGCAAATCAATAAGGCTGGCTATCCAGCATTGCTGAAGAAGATGGCTGCGCTTGGTGTTGACACTCAATCTGTGCAAGCTGCTATGCAGATGATGCTCCAGCAAAGCCAGCAACCTCAGCAACAGATGGCTCCAGCAGCCCCAGCCGACTCAAGCCGTCCTGAAGCCGACTCAAGTTTCGCTGAATTGCTCAGAGCATCCGACGAAAAGTAATAAATCAACTCAAATAGCATAAAAGGCGGAAATTTGAATCCCCGCCTTTTATGCTTTAATTTTATTAGGCAGACTCACCTCAATTATCCCACTATTCATATATGCGCAGTATCAAACGCTATTTTAATCGCTTGGTGGAACGCCCGCCATTGCTTTATCGAATGCTGTTTCCCGAAACGGTTTGGCGTCTGCATTTCAAGCCTCGCACGGTGTATCTCACCTTCGACGACGGTCCCATTCCAGAGGTCACCCCCTGGGTGCTCGACACGCTCGACCATTATGGCGTGAAAGCCACATTCTTCTGCGTGGGCGAAAATGTGCAGCGCAATCCTGAACTTTTCCAGGAACTCCTGCGCCGCGGGCATAGCGTGGGCAATCACACCATGAAGCACATGCAAGGTGCGAAAGTGAGTACGAAGGTGTATTTGCACAATGTTTTTCAGGCCAACGAGCTGATTCACTCTTCGCTTTTCCGTCCGCCCCACGGCTTGCTGCGTTGGGCACAGTCGAAGGTGCTTCGTTCGCGTTTCGCCATCATTATGTACGACTTGGTGAGCCACGACTACAGTCGCAAACTCACCGGTGAGCAGGTGCTCGACAACATAAAGTCGCTGGCGCGCAATGGCTCCATTATCGTGTTTCACGATTCGCTGAAAGCAGAAAAAAATATGAAATATGCGTTGCCTCGAGCCATCGAATGGCTGCGCAGTGAAGGCTACGAATTTGACAAAATCCCAATGTCGCATAGGTGATGCTATCAAGGCAGAGGCGCTCAGGCTTGGCTTTGATGCCGTAGGGTTTGCCCACGCTGCTCCTGTGAGCAGTGAGGCTGCCCAAGCGTTCACGCAGTGGATTTCTGAAGGAAAGAACGACTGCATGCAGTGGGCGACAAACTATACCGATCTCCGACTCGACCCCACACGCCTCGTGCCTGGGGCAAAAACTGTGATTTCTTTAGCGGTCAACTATCTGCCACAGCGGCTACAGGATGCCGCGGCGCCGCAAGTGTCGCGATATGCCTATGGCTCCGACTACCACGAAGTGGTCCGCGATATGGCGCGACAATTGGCTGCCTTTATCAACGAGCAAACAGGTCACGAATCACGCGTATGTGTCGACAGCGCCCCCATTCTTGAGCGCTATTGGGCACAGCAGGCGGGTCTCGGATTTGTGGGATTGAACACCCTGCTCATCATTCCAGGCAAGGGCTCCTTCTTTTTCTTGTGTGAATTGGTGACCACCCTTGAATTGGACGCCGACGAACCATGCACGCTCACTTGTGGCGAATGTCACACTTGCGAGCGTCATTGTCCGGGAGGAGCGCTGAAAGATGGTGTGCTCAATGCCGCCCGATGCCTTTCGTGTCAAACCATAGAAAACCGCTCCGAAGAGTTGCCCGAATGGGTAGGGGAGCGAATCGGCAACCATCTTTACGGATGCGACGAATGCCAATTGGCATGTCCTCACAATCGTGGCGCCCAACCCACAACTCATCCCGAATTTCAAGCCCGCGAGAGCATACTCGCCCTCACATGCGATGGCGTGTTAGCCATGACGCAAGAGCAATTCTCCACAGCCTTCCGCCACAGCCCCATCAAGCGGGCCCGCCTCGCCGGCCTCCAGCGCAACGCCGCCCTCCTCAAAAAATAAAGGTTAATTAAACAAATCATCAAGGAGCACCTCATTGGTTACCACCGACGAGTGTTTGCCTTGCTTTACTCCGAAAGTTGTGACAAATGTATAGTTCAAGCCTTTTCGGCATTTTGTTGAACTCTTGAAGTCTGCCATGCGATTTCTCAGATGCTCTGCATATGCTTTGGTGATTTCGTAAGGTTCTGTGCAGAACTTCATCTCGCATAGGTTAACGATGCGATCAGCGCGGTCGATAATGAGGTCGATTTGTGATTTCTCGTTTTTCCACTGCGCAACAGAGGTGGCGATTCCGCTTATGCCCAGTGTTTCTTTTATTTGGTTGAGGTGTAAGAAGCACAACAGTTCGAAGCTGAAGCCTTGCCATGCTGTGACTGATGCCGAAAGCATGTTGTTGGTCCACCATTTAGGGTCCATGTCGCGATTGTTGGCAACATATTTGAAATAGAATAGGGTGTAAAAGTCTGTGATTCTGTAAGTGAGTCCTCTCACTTTTTTTCCGAATTGTTGGTAACCCTCAATAAATCCGCATTTTTCAAGATTATTAAGGTATTGAGTGAGGGCACTACTTTTTATGTTGGTGGTTTCTGCAATCTCTGTCCTCGTAAGACCTTTGCGTTTTTGTGCAAGAGCTTTGACAATTTCCACATAGAGACCAGCATTTGAAAACAGGGCATGGTATAGTTCCTCGAATTCAAGTCGTAATGAAGCGTTGCGGGAGAAGAACAACTCATCTACATTTTGTGCAAAACTTTTGCTTGTGTCAAGGAGGCTAAGGTAGAAAGGTATGCCGCCAATTACCATATAGGTTTGTGCAATTTGGAAGCGGTCCCACTGTGCGCCAGAATGTATGAGATACTGTTCTACCTCCTTTAATGAGAACGGGGGCAAAACGATTTGCTTGGTGATGCGCGCGTGCAGTCCTCCTTTATTAGCTAAAAGTTTGTCGTTCATCCAAGATGTGGCAGAACCACTGGCGATGAGCATAATATCGTCTTGAAGTGCCCCCCAGCTGTTCCAGAAGTATTCTAATGCAGAAACAAAGTTGGATTTTGCATTGTCAATCCACGGCATTTCGTCGATAAAGATGATTTTTCGTTTACCATTTTCGGAAGGGATATTCTGCAGCAAATCTTGTAGCGCTTCAAATGCTATGAACCAGTCGGTAGGTGTAACAGCTATGTCATAGCCATATTTGCGAAGTGCGAGAGTGAATTTGTGTAATTGTTGAGAAGTGGAAAGGTTGTGGCCTCCTGTATAAGAAAATGCAAATTGGTCGCCATACACGCTATTCACTAAAAACGTTTTTCCAATGCGTCTGCGCCCTGTTACAATTACAAATTCTGCTCTGTCGGAATTGTAGCAGCGCATCAATTCTTCTGTTTCGTGTTCTCTACCTATTAGTTTGCTCATTGCTTTTATCTTTTGTTTCACCACAAAGGTAGATAAAAATGTTGAGATAATTTCAAAAAACGCGAGTAAATTGAAATTATGTGGTCAAAAAAGTATAGATAATTTCAAAAAACGCGAGTAAACTGAAATTATGTGGGTAAAAATGTATAGATAATTTCAAAAAACGCGAGTAAATTGAAATTATCTGCATCAGGTTTCTGTTCTTTTTATTAAGGGCGATTTATGGATGTGCTTGTAGAAAGGTAGGGAAATTTGGCTGAATTATTGGTCATTATCTGCTTTTGATTGGGAAAATGAGAGTTTTACGCCTCTTTTCAATTCCACATCGCAAAAAAATGATTAACTTTGCCACAACAATCGAAAATACATATATAGATATGAAAAGAATTTTATCAATTGCAATCATAGCCATCATGGCTTTCGCCAACATGGCTCACGCAGAAAATTTTGCCGACAATTTAGAGTTTGAAGTTGTGGCAGGTGTCAATGCCGCCAACATCAGTTACAACACCGTTGTGTCGCGTGTTGGTTTTCACGCAGGTGTCCGTGCCTCGAAAGACTTCAAGTTCTTCACCGAAGAAAATGCCATCTATGGCAACGCTGCCGCGCTCATTTCGCTGAAGGGCGGTAAGCTGAAAGATGAATTCGGCACCACTTTGTTTAATCCTTATTATCTCGAAATCCCAGTTCACATGGGTTATAGCCATGCTGCCAGCAAGAATGCAAAGTTCTTCTATGAAATGGGTCCATACTTTGCTGTGGGCTTGTTTGGCAAGACTGATGGCCTAACCCTCTTTGGTGACATGGGTTTCCGTCGTTTCGACTTCGGTTTAGGTTTGCGCACAGGTGTGGAATTGAAAAAGCACTATTCTGTATCGGTAGGCTTTGATGTGGGTTTGATCCACACTCAGCCAGGCACCGGTTCAAACAAGAACTTCTACCTTCAAGGCGCCTACAAATTCTAAAACAAACCGCTCGCTAAGAATATCTCACTAAGGCTCGGCACTACTTTCGGTGCTGAGCCTAAATTTTGTGCCTTTGAAGTCTTGAAACCCCTTGCGGTTTTGGGGCGTTTTTTTGCAAGTGGGGGGATTAAACCTTGGCGTGAGGAATGCGTCAAATCGGCAAAAATGTGATTTGTATTTAAATTTATATATGGAAAAGAAATTCAGAAAACCTTATCGCTTGGCGCTTTGGGCCACGGTGGCGGCTATCGTGTGCCTGATGCTGATGCTCTACTCGTGCCAGAAGGAATTCCCAACGCAGGGAAAGGATGCCGCCGACCGCGTGCAGCTCATGACTGCCACGGGCGAACTCGCCACCGTGGAATACACTGTGCAGAAAATCATCAAGGCGAAGGACTGCACTTGGTGGAAGCTGGGCGAGAAGCGTGTGCTCTTCAAGTGCAACGCATATCTGGAGGCGGGCGTCGACATGACCGCGTACGACGACAGCAAGACCGTGATTGACTCTTCGGCAATGGCTATCACCGTCACACTTCCTAAAGTGAAACTGATGTCGTTTCGCATGCCGTTTGAAGAGATTCGGCTTGTGGAAAGTGAAGCTACCGGATTCCGCTACGAATTCTCGGCAGAAGAACGCCAACTCTTGCTCCAGCAGGGAGAGCAGTCGATTCGTGCCGATGTCGACAACGGGAAGTATGCCATCCTGAACGATGCCGAACGCAACACTCGCATTTTCTTCGAGCGAATGCTTTCGCGCTTGGGATATAAAAGTGTAACCATTAAATTTGAAAAGTGATGAAACGAATCATGTCAATAGTGCTCTCTGTGGCAATCGTGGGAATGGTCTACCTCTTTGTGGCAGATGCCTATAAGCTGTGGCCCTTCAACCTCACCCTCGAAAGCCTCCAAATCGATGAAACGCCAAATGTGGTGACGGAGATTCGCTCCATCAAGAAGTTCACCACTGCGTGCTTCTACGAAGATGTGACTGTGTCGGAGGAAAAGGCGAGCGACAGTTTCTTGAAAAATCTGCTCAGCCAGCGCGACCGCATCTGTCTCATTGGCCGTGGCACCATACGCGCAGGCTACGATTTTGAAAATCTTGCCGACGATGCAGTGAAAATCAGTGGCGACACCCTGTTTGTGCGCCTGCCTCCTGTGCAAGTGCTCGACACCATCTGCAATCCGCAGGACTGCGAAGTGTTTATCGACGATGGCAACTGGCCGCACGACCGTGTGCAAGCCGTTCACTCCGACCTTCAGAATGCGCTCGTCGACGATGCTCGCAAGTGCGACATCATTGAAAAAGCGTCGAAATCGGGCCGCGCCCAACTGGAGAAGCTCTTCCGCTCGTTCGGCTTCACCACCGTAATATTCAGTTAACCACAGCGCGCGCATCACATAAAACAGCCAGGCAGAGACGACAATCTTAGGTTTGGCTGTTTTTTTTGTTTTGTGGGTGGAAACGAGTTTTTTTGCAATTTTAAGGGCAAAATCTTGAATATTAGCGAGAAAGTTTATAACTTTGTGCCGATTTTAACGTTAAAATTGTAGAGAAATGGCCTCACACAAGTTGCCACTTAAGACTTTGTCGATTGGTGTTCAGGAGTTTAACTACCACTTGGACGCTGCATTTTTTAATGATGTGGAAGCCACCGACGTGAGAGAGGCAAGTGTGGACGCCGTCGTGAAAGTTGATCGAAAAGACGACGAAATCTATCAATTATCGTTTGAGTTCAGCGGTGAAATCACAATTCCATGCGACCGTTGCCTCGACGATATGCAACTTCCGGTAGCCACCACCTACAATTTGACCGTGAAGGAAGGGGAAGAGTACGACGATAGCGACGATGAAGTGCTCGTGATACCTGGCCACTGGCGTGAGCTTGATCTTACTCCGCTAATGCGCGACACTGTGTTACTCACCATTCCTATTATGCATGCGCACCCCGAAGGGGAGTGCAACCCACAGATGCTCGACAGGCTGGAGCAGATTCGTGCGGTGAGCATCACCGACGACCAGCAGCTCTATGACCCTGATGCGAGCGTGGACAATGAAGAGACAACAAACAATTCTTCCGACGACATCGACCCTCGTTGGGCAGCGTTGAAGAAGTTAAAAGATAACAACTAAAAACAAATAAGAAAATGGCACATCCTAAACGTAGACAATCAAAGACTCGCACAGCTAAGCGCAGAACTCATGACAAGGCTGTAGCTCCAACAATCGCTCAGTGCTCTAACTGTGGCGCATGGCATGTTTATCACACTGTATGCCCTGAATGTGGCTACTATCGTGGCAAGCACGTAATGGGCGAAGAAGCAGCTGTTTAATAAGGCTACAACCCCATTGAGAGCAACTCAAAAAGAATTCTGTGTATCCTGAATAACGCTGATGAAGTGCTATTTGGGATATACTTGCTTATTTATAAAGCTTAACAACAAAGACATAATTTCGATATGCTGAACGCAAAGATTTCCGGTATCGCATCTTACTTGCCCGACTACGTTCTCACCAACGACGAACTGTCGCGCATGGTCGACACTAATGATGAGTGGATCACAACCCGTGTGGGTATTAAAGAACGCCGCATCCTCAAGAAGGATGTTGGTTCGTCATATATGGGTATTCAGGCGGTGAACAAGTTGCTTGAAGAAACTGGTACTAACCCCGATGATGTGGACTTGCTCATTTGCGCCACCTCAAATCCCGACTATCGTTTCCCTTCAACCGCTTCTGTCATCGCTCATGGTTGCGGCCTTGAAAAGAAATGCTATGCCTACGATATTCAAGCTGCTTGTGCTGGCTTTATCGTAGCCACTTTCGATGCCAATGCTTATATCAAGAGCGGCCTCTACAAGAAGGTGGTTGTGGTATGTGCAGAAAAGATGTCGAGCATGGTGAATTATGAAGACCGTGCAACATGCCCACTCTTCGGCGACGGCGCTGCTGCTGTGCTGATGGAGCCAACAGAAGAAGAAGTCGGTTTCGTAGATGGCGTATTCCACGTAGATGGTAGCGGTCTCGAAAACCTCCTCTACAAGGCAGGTGGTTCTGCTCACCCAACTTCTCACGAAACAGTGGATGCTAAAGAAAACTGCCTCTACCAAGAAGGTCGTGCAGTCTACAAAGCAGCAGTGATGGACATGGTGAACTCAAGCAAGGAAGTGATGGAACGCAACAATCTTAAGGTGGAAGATGTGAAGTGGTTTGTGCCTCACCAGGCCAACCTCCGCATCATTGAAGCCGTGGGTGGCCGCCTTGGCTTGACCGACGAACAAGTGCTTGTGAACATCCAAAACGTGGGTAACACCAGTGCTGCTTCAATTCCTATCTGCCTCGACCAGAACAAGGAACGCTTGCAGAAGGGCGACAAGATTGTGCTCACTGCCTTCGGTGCAGGTTTCACTTGGGGCGCTTCTTATCTCATCTGGGGCATCTAATTAGCCTCTCGCTGAGATTTCTCCAGCAGATAATCACCATTTCAGCAGAAATGATGTGAATCCGATAACAAACAAAAAATGCATCTTGCTTCACATACACAGTAGGGCGGTGCGTTTTTTGTTTGTATATATAAATAGACGCCGTAGCGCTTTTATTCTAACATCTATTTTCTAATTTCTATCATCTAACATAACATCTCGTTAAATGCATAAAGCAGGTTTTGTCAACATCGTGGGTAACCCCAACGTGGGAAAATCTACCCTCAGCAACATACTCGTGGGCGAACGCCTTTCGATTATCACCAGCAAGGCGCAGACCACGCGCCATCGCATTATGGGTATCGTGAACACGGAGGATTATCAAATCGTGTTTAGCGACACCCCAGGCGTGTTGAAGCCTAAGTTTAAGCTTCAGGAGAGTATGCTTGAATACTCCACTGGAGCGCTCGTAGATGCCGATGTGCTGCTTTATGTTACTGATGTGGTGGAAACTCCTACCAAGAACCAGGAATTTCTCGACAAGGTGGCTCGAGAGAAAGTGCCCATCATTTTGGTAATCAACAAGATTGACTTGCTCAAAGGACAGGACGATTTGGTGAAGATTGTGGAAGAATGGCGAGCACTGCTCCCACAGGCCGAAATCTATCCTACCAGTGCCAAGGAGAATTTCAATGTCGACCAAATCATGAAGCGCATTGTGGAATTGTTGCCCGAAAACCCGCCTTACTTCGGCAAGGATGCGCTCACCGACCGCTCGTCGCGATTCTTCGTCACCGAAATTGTACGTGAAAAGATTCTGCTCACCTACGACAAGGAAGTGCCTTACGCCACACAGGTGATTGTGGAGAAATTCGACGAGGGCGACAATGAAATCCATATCATGGCAGTGATATATGTGGAGCGCGACTCGCAAAAGGGCATTATCATTGGCCGTCAGGGAAGCAAACTCAAGCATGTGGGTATAGAGGCCAGAAAGGAACTTGAAAAGTTCTTTGAAAAGCACGTGTACCTGCAGCTTTATGTGAAAGTGGAAAAAGATTGGCGAAACCAGGAGAAGAAGCTTAAGGCTTTCGGCTATCTTGAATAAACATAATAAACCAACGGCTTGCCACGCGTATGCACTTTCTTTACTGCATATCTTGGGAGGATTAATAGGGCAGGCCTCAACACCAAATTAACACAGAAATGGCAAGATTAATAGCAATAGTAGGACGCCCAAATGTGGGCAAATCAACGTTGTTCAACCGTTTGACCAAAACGCGTGCAGCTATCGTGAACAACGAGAGCGGCACCACCCGCGACCGCCAATATGGCAAGACTGAATGGGGCGGAATGGAAATGTCGGTAGTGGATACTGGCGGATGGGTTGTCAACAGTGAAGATATTTTTGAAGACGAAATCAACAAGCAGGTGGCTCTCGCCATTGAAGAGGCTGATGTGATTCTCTTCATGGTCGACATCAAGAATGGTGTGACCGACCTCGACGACCATGTGGCCTCCATTTTGCGCCGCAGCAAAAAGCCTGTGGTGCTGGTGACCAACAAGGACGACAACAATGAGAGCATTTTCTTTGAAAGTGAATTCTATTCGTTGGGTCTGGGAAAGCCATATTCAATCTCGGCAATCAATGGCACCGGTACAGGTGACCTCCTCGACGAGGTGGTGCGTCTCATGCCTGAGAAGGACGACGACAATGTGGATGAAGACCTTCCTCGCTTCGCCATCGTAGGACGCCCTAACGCCGGTAAATCATCGCTTGTGAACGCGCTTATGGATGAGCAGCGCAATATCGTGACCGACATTGCCGGCACCACTCGCGACAGTATTTACTCGCGCTACAACAAGTTTGGCTTCGACTTCTATCTGGTCGACACCGCCGGTATTCGAAAGAAGAACAAGGTCAACGAAGACGTGGAGTACTACTCGGTGCTCCGCAGCATTCGCTCCATTGAATATAGCGATGTGTGCATTCTTCTCATCGATGCCACCCGCGGCATTGAATCGCAGGATGTGAACATCTTCTCTATCATCGAGAAGAACCGCAAAGGCTTGATTGTGCTTGTCAACAAGTGGGATATCGCCCAAGAAAAGTCGCAACAGTCCATCACCTATATGGAAAACACCATTCGCGAACGCTTTGCACCATTCACCGATTTCCCTATCATCTTCGGCTCGGCACTCACCAAGCAGCGCATCTATAAGGTGCTTGAAGAGGCTATCACCGTTTACCAGAATCGTAAGCGCTTGATTCCAACCTCGCAGCTCAACAATGCAATGCAGGAAATCATCGGTGCATATCCACCACCAGCCACTAAGGGCAAGATGGTGAAGATTAAATATGTGACCATGCTCAAGGAGGCACGCGTACCTTCGTTCGTGTTCTTCTGCAACCTTCCACAGTGGATTAAAGACCCTTACAAGCGCTATCTCGAAAACCAGATTCGCGAACGCTGGGATTTAAAGGGTACTCCAATCAACCTCTATTTCCGCCAGAAGTAAAAAAGTGTTTGGCCAAGTGCCACACTTCGCATCATACGAAGCCTGCAAATTCCTGTTTGCAGGCTTTTTTCAGAATGTGATAGCGCAGTGCGCGGGGAGATATCAGGCGAGAAAAATAGTTTTTTTGCCACAGAATCATTGTGTTAAATCATCTGTAGAAATAGCCGTAAAACTGTTTAAAAACCTTAATTTATTCAAGATTTCGCATTTTATGGTATAAATTGCCGCGTCGTTCACATTTGTTATAAATTGTTTACAATTTTTCTAATAGTTATTTCAAAAATCTGTATTAACTTTGTGGCGACAAAGAAAAAGAAGATAACAATACCCTTCAATACTATTGACAACTTATTGTGTCATACTCCTTTTGGGGGGTATGATGCAGCAAGAAAGGCTAACAAAAATTATATACTTGAATTTTGGTTATGATAGAGGTGTGCTTTTGTGAAAAAGTGCACTTTTATTTTTTTATCAAGTCAACGGGTCTACAAGTCAACTGGTCAACGAGCTTTCTGAGCTCGTTTCCGCTTCACTCACACAGTCGCGCTCACGCCCACCTGCTGTCTAACCACCTCGAAGAAAAATCGCTGACGCGAAAAAAAACGCTCTTACGAGCGAGCAAAATGGACAGCGGAAACAGGAATAACAACACTTTTTTGTAAAGATGTTTTATCAACAATATTGTAGGGACGCTCGGCTCGAGCGTCCGGTGTTTAACAAATTGATAGCCAATCACATGTAAAGCGGGCGCTTGAGCCAAGCGTCCCCAACAAAGCATCTTCGAATTTCTACACAACTCCACTTCTTTTGTAGCCGAAGGCTCTTTTTCCTGACTTCGTCGAAAAAAAAGTTAAAATTTTTAAGGTGTTGAAACAGA
>JAUNNJ010000129.1 GCA_030531495.1 Bacteroidales bacterium | reverse complement strand
AATATTAAATTGCCAAATTTATTTGGTTTTCAACATAGAAGAACCGTCCCTTTTAGCCATTTTTTTGTTATATGAATGAAGGAATTATGCCATGCGGAGGAGGAGGGCGATGAGGACACGCCAAATGTCGTCGACAGTGGAGAGTTCGATGCGCTCCTTGGTGGAGTGTGGCTCTATGATGCGAGGACCGATGCAGGCAATTTCAATGCCTGGATATTTCTGCACATAATAGCCGGCTTCAAGCACAAAGTGCATAGCCACTTTTCGGGGCGAGAATCCAAGCACATCCACGAAGGTGCTGTCCACAAGATGCATATAGTCGGAGTCTTGGTTTTCTTGCCATCCTGGGGTGTTCATCAGCACTTCCACCGACGCCCCTGCCGCTTGGAATTTTGCGGTGATACCTTCTGCTGTGTGAACCATTTCTTCGTCGCTGAAACTGCGCGTGTGGCATGAAACCGTAACGGCACTGCCGGTGGTCACAATCATGCCGATATTGTTGCTGGTCATCACTGTGCCTTCCAGCACCTCGTGCATACGAATCATATTGCAAGGCAATTCTGGAACGACAGCCATTGCTGCACAGCCGTCAAGCACTGTGGCAGGAGTTTCAACAGGTGTTACCGAAGTGGTAATGTGTGGATCTTCAGGATATTTGCCTTTCAGTTGGGCCAAGCAATTTTCCATATGTGCCACAAATTCAGCGGCCTTTTCTTGCTTCACGCCCACTACCGCAGCACACTGGCCAGGAATTGAAGCGTTGGCCACGCCGCCATTGATTTCGGCAACCACAACATCGGCAAATGCCGACAGCGCATTGCACATTTCCTGGTTGGCATTGATACGGCCTTTGTTGATGTCAACGCCAGAATGGCCGCCCAATCCGCCCGCGATTTCCACACGGAAGAAGGAATGGCCCTTGGGGGCAGCAACATGATTTACGGGAAACGAAGCCACTTGCAGATAAGCACCTGCAGCGCCCACGGTGATGGTGTCGTAGTCTTCGCTATCAAGGTTGATGACTTTGCGCGCCTTCACAAAATCGAGAGAGAGTTGCGATGCGCCACTCATGCCGTCTTCTTCGTTAGTGGTGGTGAGCACTTCAAGTGGTCCATGCTCCACATCATCTGACGCAAGCACAGCGAGTGCCATACTCAACCCCACGCCATTGTCGGCGCCAAGCGAAGTGCCGCGAGCCTTCATCCATCCGTCTTCCACATAGGCCTCAATGCCATCGGTGAGTGGATTGAACGGACGAGAGCCATCGCCCACAGCCACCATATCCATGTGGTTGAGCAACACCACTGGTTCGGCGTTTTCGTGACCAGGAGTGGCGGGTTTGCGAATCACGACGCAATTTTCTGCATCGCGGTCATATTCAAGGCCCAAATTTTGGGCAAACTGACACAAAAAATCGGCAACCTTTTCCTCATGGTGCGATGCACGAGGAATCTTATTCAATTGGCTGAAAATTTCTAATACCTTATCGCTGTTCATAGTTTCATCTGAAAGATTTAGTTGATATAAACATTAACATAACAAAGTTCTCAAAACTTATGGAAATTTGCAAACGAATACACGAAAAAAAGAAGCAAGGCACGAAATCTTCAGGGATTCGCACCTTGCTTATGTATATCATCGGCAAGTTATGCCACCAGTCGGTTATGCTTCTGCTTCTACGATTTTGCAGATTTCAACGATGGTTTGCATAGCCTTTTCCATTGCTTGAACCGAAACATATTCGTAACGGCCGTGCATGTTCATGCCACCTGCGAAGATGTTTGGACAAGGAAGACCCTTGAACGAGAGTTGAGCGCCATCGGTACCGCCACGGATTGGTTGCACGATAGGAGCCACATCGGCGTTCTTCATAGCCTTTTCAGCCACTTCCACGATGTGCATCACAGGTTCAATCTTTTCGCGCATGTTGTAGTATTGGTCCTTGATTTCACAAGAAGCGCAGTTAGGGAATTCACTGTTCACCTTGCGGCAGAGGTGCTCGAGTTCGCGCTTGCGGCTTTCGAAGCGAGCACGGTCGTGGTCGCGAACGATGTAGGTGAGCACGGTCTTTTCAACAGAGCCTTCAAAGCCCACGAGGTGATAGAAACCCTCATAGCCTTCGGTGTGTTCTGGAGTTTCCCAGCGAGGAATCATCACAGCAAACTGGTTAGCCACGCGGATAGAGTTGAGCATCTTGTGCTTAGCCATACCTGGGTGCACGTTCAAACCAGTGAAAGTGATTTTTGCTGCTGCAGCATTGAAGTTTTCGTATTCAAGTTCGCCAGGATAACCGCCGTCCATTGTGTAAGCCCAGTCGGCGCCGAATTTTTCAACATCGAAGTGATGAGCACCCATACCGATTTCTTCATCTGGGTTGAAAGCGATGCGGATGTCGCCGTGCTTGATTTCAGGGTGAGCCTGGAAGAATTCAATAGCGCTGATGATTTCGGCGATACCAGCCTTGTCGTCGGCACCAAGAAGGGTTGTACCGTCGGTAACCACGAGGTCTTGACCCACGAAATCGTTCATTTCAGGGAATTGTTCAGGGTCGAGCACGATGCCTTGTTCTTCGTTGAGCACCACCTTGCCACCTTCATATTTCACCACGCGTGGTTTCACACCGTGACCACTCATATCAGGAGCAGTGTCGAGGTGAGCGATAAAGCCAATAGTAGGCACTTTCTTGTCGGTGTTTGAAGGGAGAGTTGCCATCAAATAGCCGTTGTCGTCGAGCGAGATGTCGCTAAGCCCCATACCCTTGAGTTCTTTCTTGAGCTGTTGGGCAAAAACCATCTGACCTGGAGTGGATGGGGTGAGGTTGGTAAGTTCGTCACTTTGAGTGTCGTACTTCACATACTGGAGAAATCTATCTACTAATTTCATGCTGTGATTATGTTTTTAAGCCATTGCCATTGGTGCGGCGTGGGCAGTTTATTGTTAGTATAAGTATTATTAGTGAACAAAGGTAATAATAATTTTTGTATTTTTGTGGTCAAAAGGTGTCAATTGTAACATGGCAATTCGTAAAAAACGTAAAACACGGGCCTCGCGGCACTGGAAGTTGCATCTACTTTCAGGCTTTTGGGGCATTTTGGTGGTGGGAATTCTCATTGCCGTCATCGTCAAGCGCCATTGCCTCAAGCAAGAAGGCATCGCCATCAACGAGCGTCTGCTGAAGGAGATATGCGCGCCTAAGTTGCCCGCCGCCATCCCCGACGAAGAAGTGGACTTCATCGGTTTCACAGTGCATTTCAACAGCGCCCACCATGTGCCCAACTATGTGGTCTACACCCTCACACGCGACCACATTGGAGGAAAGGCGACATACGACGGCACTTTCTACAACGACGACTCGGTGGACGGATGCGCCATGCCACTGGAGTATGCCAAAAGCGGCTACCAGCGCGGACACATGGCACCCGCTGCCGACATGAAATGGGACGCCGTGGCACTGGAAGGGTCGTATGCGATGCTCAACATCTGCCCGCAGCGCAGACAACTGAACACCGGCTCATGGCGGAAGTTGGAGGAAAAAGTGAGAGAATGGGGCCAACGCGACAGCATGCTCGTGGTGATTACCGGCCCAGTGCTCACCAAGCACATGGCCGCCATCGGCAACGCCAACAAGATAGCCGTCCCGAAGCACTTCTTCAAAGTAGTGTTCGCGCCCCATGCTCATCCAACGCGCGCCATCGCCTTCGTAATGCCCAACGAAAACGCCGACAAGCACTACGCCCAATACGCCGTGAGCATCGACGAAGTGGAGCGACTCACCGGCATCGACTTCTTCCACACCCTCCCCGAAGCCGAGCAATCCCGCCTCGAGTCCACCTCCAACACAGCCCCCTGGTTCCACTTCTAAAAAAACAATATTGGCTAAAGGGGACGGTTCTTTTTAGCCATTTTTTAACGGATTTTCTTTGTTTTCTCCCTAAAAGTTCTTATTTTTGCGATAGAAAAGCCCAAACTATTTGAATATGCCACGCAAAAGTAGACAACAAAGCCCCACTGGAGTGTATCATGTGATGCTTCGAGGCATCAACCACAACGATATATTCCTCAGCGACATCGACAGAAGAAAGTTCCTAAAAATCCTCAATTCTGTTGTTGCTCCAACTAATGGGCAAGTAGAGTCCCTTCCTCCGTATTGCCACATCCACGCCTATTGCATGATGGACAACCATGTACACCTCCTTATTTCGGAGGGTAGCAATGACATCGGGACGGTCATGAAGCGAATTGGGGTTGCTTATGTAAACTATTTCAACAAGCAACACGAACGAATGGGACCACTGTTCCAAGACCGCTTTCGCAGTGAGCCTGTGTGCAACACCAAATATTTTGTTCAGTTGCTCCGCTACATTCACTTCAACCCCATCGAGGCACATATCGCTCAATCGCTCGACGAATGGCAATGGAGCAGTTGGGGCGAATACACACGAAACAACAAAACAGAGCATATTTGCTCACATGAATTGCCTTTCTGCGACTTGAATTGGGAAGAGATTTGTGAGTTGGTGCAAGAATATTGCCATCCGGGGATTTCAAAAACTCCGCTTGACAGAAACAGCATGACCGATAGAAAAGCCCTTGCTGCACTGCAAGAACTTTGCGAAAGCAAGCCTTTCAACACGCTTCCGACAGTTGAACGCAAGAAGGTAATTTTAGAGGCATTGTCAATGGGGATGAAGAAGAACCAAATCGCAAGACTTTTGGGGATTGGGTATTCCACGATATCTTACCACCAAAAAATGGCTAAAAAGTTACTATGTTTGCAGTCGCAAGCGACTGGGCGGAATAA
>JAUNNJ010000026.1 GCA_030531495.1 Bacteroidales bacterium | reverse complement strand
GCACTTAAAAACAGCAAGGGTGTACCAAACTGTGAATTTTGATACACCCTCTTTTGTGTAATATGTGTATGTGGAGTTTCGTATTAATCTTCTGCTCCTGATGCTTTGGCGATGCGTTTGCGTTCAAGTTCATCCAGAACGATTTTACGCATTCGTAAGTGGTTTGGAGTGATTTCTACATATTCATCAGCCTTGATATATTCAAGTGCCTCTTCCAGGCTAAATACTACAGGTGGAATGATTTTTGCCTTTTCATCCGAACCAGAGGCACGCACATTTGAGAGTTTTTTACTCTTTGTTACATTTACCACGAGGTCTTTATCCTTGCTGTGCTCGCCAACCACTTGACCAGCATACACATCCTCTTGTGGGAAAATGAAGAACTTGCCGCGGTCTTGGAGCTTGTCAATTGCGTAGGCATAGGCTGTGCCACTTTCCATCGCGATGATTGAGCCGTTTGTACGGCGAACGATTTCTCCCTTCCATGGCTCATAATCAAGGAAGCGGTGAGCCATAATCGCTTCACCGGCACTTGCTGTGAGCACATTCGTACGCAAGCCTATGATACCGCGAGAAGGAATTTTGAATTCGAGATGGATGCGGTCGTTTTGGGTTTCCATCATAGTCATTTCACCCTTGCGACGAGTGACCATATCAATCATCTTGCTTGAATATTCTTCCGGAACATTGATGGTGAGGCTTTCGATAGGTTCGCATTTCACTCCGTCAATTGTTTTGATGATAACTTGAGGTTGACCTACTTGAAGTTCGTAGCCTTCACGACGCATTTCTTCGATGAGCACACTGAGGTGGAGCACACCACGACCAAACACGTTCCAAGCTTCTTCGCGTTCAGTCTTTTCTACTCGAAGCGCAAGATTCTTTTGAAGTTCGTGTTGGAGGCGTTCATTGATGTGACGAGATGTTACAAACTTGCCATCTTTTCCAAAGAAGGGCGAGTCGTTGATAGTGAAAAGCATCGACATGGTTGGCTCGTCGATAGCGATACGGGGAAGTGGCTCTGGATTGAGAGGGTCGCTTACGGTATCGCCAATTTCAAAGCCGTCAAGGCCTACGATTGCACAGATGTCGCCACTCTTCACACTGTCGGTGTGCACTTGGCCCATACCTTCGAAGGTGCGTAATTCTTTAATTTTTTGCTTCACCACCTTTCCGTCACGTTGGCAGAGGGCCACTTCCATACCGTCGGTGAGTTCGCCACGAAGTACGCGTCCCACAGCGATACGGCCAACGTAAGAGTTATAGTCAAGAGAAGTGATAAGCATTTGTGGCTCGCCTTCCACAATTTCTGGACCTGGTATGTGCTCAATAATAGAGTCAAGCACTGCATTGATGTTGTCGGTAGGCTCGTTCCAATCAAGGCTCATCCAACCTTGTTTAGCAGAACCGAAAACAGTTGGGAAGTCGAGTTGGTCTTCTGTAGCGTCGAGATTGCACATAAGTTCAAAAACTGATTCTTGAACTTCGTCGGGTCTACAGTTTGGCTTATCCACCTTGTTGATAACAACAATCGGTTTCAAACCAATTTCAATAGCTTTTTGAAGCACGAAGCGAGTTTGTGGCATTGGGCCTTCAAAAGCATCTACAAGGAGCAGACAGCCGTCGGCCATATTCAACACGCGTTCCACTTCACCACCGAAATCGGAGTGTCCTGGAGTGTCTATAATGTTGATTTTGTAACCATTGTAGTTGATTGAAACATTCTTCGACAGAATTGTGATTCCCCTTTCTCTTTCCAAATCATTACTGTCAAGAATTTGCGAACCCATTTCTTGGTTTTCGCGGAACAGATTGCCGGCCTCAAGCATTTTATCGACCAGCGTTGTCTTGCCATGGTCCACGTGGGCGATAATGGCAACATTTCTAATTTTTTGCATACAATCTTTTAATTATCATGCAAAGTTACAAAAAATCGTGCAAATAGCGTGTATATCGCTGCGAAAATAGAATGACAAATACATGGAAGATTCAATTTTTTTTATTTACCTTTGTTATATTGATATAATTACTAATAATGAAGATAGAAATGAAAAGAATTTGTTTGGCAATGATGCTGATTGCGTCAGCGTTTGTAACTGCAAGTGCAGCTGGCGAATTGAGTGTAAATAATAGTAATGTGAAGCGAAATTGGGCGGTGTCGGAAGAGGTCAAGGAGTATGCCCATGAAGATTTCGTTCCAGGCATTGATGCCACTATTGATATGCCAGTAGGCAATTCAAAACTAGCGGTGGCTGTGAAGAAATGGATTGGGAAAACGCTCGGCGTAGAAGGGAAATTGTATGACAGTGCTGAAGAATTGGTCGATGCGTTGGCTGCCCATCTTCAAGCGAATGATCCTGATCAAACACAAGAATTCTCAATTTCAAAAGTGTATGAAAATTGCAAGTTGGTTACTTTTGTGATTTCTGGTTATGATTACCCTTGTGGTGCTGCTCATGGTATGCCTTACAACTTTGGTGCCACCTTCAGGAAGAGTGATGGAAAAGAGATGGGTAAAAGCCTTGTCCGTAAAAATGCAAAGTTGAATTCGTTGCTCAAAGCAGGTTTGAAAAAATATTTTGAAGTAAATAGTGATGCGGAATTGCGTGAATGCATTTCTGAGCCATTGAAATCGTTGTCACTTCCAGGCTCAGAACCATGGGTGGAAAAAAATGGCGTTGTATTCATGTATGGCGCTTATGAGATTGCCCCTTATGCGTCTGGCATGCCATATGCTGTGATTCCTGTAAGCAAGATTCTTCCATACCTTACTGCTGAAGGAAAAGCATTGCTGAAATAAAATAATAGTGCACCTTGAAAATAAAGAAAGTCCTGCGTTACAATGTGCGCAGGACTTTCTTCTATATATATAGAAATATTCTATTTTTTAGATATCCTAATGCTGTATAGCAGCACTGGTGATTCCGTGTCGTGGCTGCCAATACGTTCTACGGTGATGATATTTTTGCCTCGTATCAGTTCGGCTTTGATGAGGTTTGACCACCCGTTGTTCATCCATTCGTTTTCACCACGGCAAGGGAGCACGATGGTGCCTTGTGGATGTGAGTTTGCCTTCACACTCACTGTCGGGCAGTAGGGACGTTTTAGGCCATTGGCATAGCGGATGTCAATAAAGTAGTCGCCACCATAAGGTGCTGTGACCTCTAAGTCGATCTTGCTATTCTTGGCGTTATTCATCTCTACCAACATTTTTCCTTTTTCCTGTTTCACGAAATCGGTGCCCGACGTAGCAAAGGGGGCAAAAGGAATCTGTTGTGATTCTTTTACCACATATAAAGGCTTTGAAATATAGCTCGAACTTTGACGGCCGATGCTGATAACACTGTTTACCGTGAATGGTGTTTTCTCTGGTTGAATTGTAAATAATGTGTCGGCAATTCCATAGCGGATTTTTCCGTTGATTACCATGCGATAACGAGCATTTGCAGAGAAGTTGAGTAGTTTGTTTATTGTAGTGCCCCAATCCACGATTGGCATTTGTGGAATAGCGAAATTTTCGCTCATCAGCGTCACTTGCTGATTAGCTTTATTGTTGTTGCTCATCTTTATCACAATAGAATGTGTGCCTGTGAGCTTTGCGTCAATAAAGTTGTCGTTTGTTTCTTTTCCGTCAACAATGAATTTGTCAATATTGTTGCCAGTGCCTTCAATAGTGATATTCAGCACTGCATTGCGGTATTTAAAACCGTTGATTTGTTTGTTGCCTTTAAGGAATACAGGTACGAATGGGTTGAATTCAATGCCATTTGGCAAGAATGTCATTCCTGCGTATATGCGAAACACCATTGCCAGGTTACCTGAAGCACTGCCAATATCGCCTCGTACAGGGCCAAGAGGCTTGCCTGTCAATCCATTCAGGCCTCCTTTGTTGGCGCAGAATAGTGCCTGCGCGCGATACATCGCCCCGAGTCCATAGCGAAGCATTGCTTCATTCTCCGTTTTTGCCGCAGCCAAATTCCAAAATGCTTGAACCATGGGGGTGACCACTTCGCTCAGATTTATAATGTCTTCACTCTCGTAGTGCGGACTGGTTACTGTCACTCCGTAATAGTTGATGGGGGTGTACATCATCAAGTTTTCTGCTCTATCGTCGCTTGCAATGTTCCAGAGTACGCTCAGAGCTTGGGCAAAGTTGTCGATTACGGGAGATTGCACAGGGCTTGCATACACATAAGTGTATTGGAAATAGTGGTGGAGTTGCTCATTCCATAATGCTTCGTTGATGGCATCTTTCAAGTTTTGGGCCATTTCACCATAATCGCTGTCAATGCCGAGTTCATCACCCATATCGTTGAGGATTTCAAAAGCACGTTCAAAAAACACATTACTCGATAGCGATGCTGTTTCATATATGTCTTTATACTCCATCCACGAAGGGTAGAATTGACCTTGAGAGAAAGCAAATTGTCCACCGCCGTGAATCAGTCCAGTGACAATGTCGCCATTGATTTCGTATTCTTCGTCTATTGTTTTTTTCACCACATCATACGCCCATTTCAGCCACTTCTTGTCGCCCGTCACTGAATAGATTTCCCAAGCAGCCATTGCCCAGGATATATCATCGGTGTTGATGGGCCAAATGCTCCTTTTATGCTTATGTGTGATGATGCCATTCTCCACCGAACTTTTCAGAGTTTCCATCGACTCTTTTGGGTTGAGGTATGCAAGCGAAAGCATAATCGGATAATTCATGCGGGTGTGGTTGACTCTGCGGGGGAATGATGTAGGCTTTCCGTCGCTGTTCAATCCGTTGACAATATCGTCGATACTCATATTGTAGAGAGCATCGATAATAGGCATTGATGTTTTGATGGTGGGGTAATTGACGTTTTCTTTATCTATTTTCCATTCTGTGAAGTAAGGGATGGCTTGTTGGTGCACATTCAGTGGAATGGTGATTTCGTAAATGCCAGTGGTGTCAGATTCGTGAAGTTTGAGTTCCTCATTTTCTTCAAGTTCAAGGAAGTTCCACGATAGCGGAGGTATGTTACCGGCAATCCACACACCTTTAAATTCTTCTTTATAGATAGTGTCGCCTGTTGGTGTGGCGTAGAATCCATTGGTTTTTAGTTTTTCCTGCATGTTTCGCAAGTCCACTTTCACATGCCATTTCGTGGCTTTGGTGTCGCCGTTCTTTGATGGACGGACACCTTCTTCAAATGCCACGATTGTAGTGTCGGCTCCCATTGCAGCATAGTGGTATGAATGTTTGGGCAATTCATTGTCGTGACCATTGAATGCCAGTCGGAAGCACACGATACCGTCCTTTGTGAATGATGTGGTGTCGGCAGGTGAGTAGTTCGACACGATATGTGTGGGCGATAGTACTCGTGCAATCCAGTCTCCTTCCACCACTGAATCAGCAGTTACGGTGAAGTGCTTGTTTTGTACGACCACATCGTTGCTCATCTGCTCCTTGCAGCCACTTAGCCACAGCATCGCTAGAATCAGGTGGGTTAGTATAAGTAACAGTCTTTTCATTAAAAAGTGAAAAAAGGAGAAATTGTATAATAGTTCATATTTATAATACAAAAATAAGAAAAAATATCGTTATTCTACGACCGTAAATCATTTAATTTAAAAAATTTCATGAATGTGTATTATTTATTGCTGAATCAAAACTGTTTAGCTAAAATCAGGTTTCAAAATGGAGAATTTTAGTTTCATTAAAAAAACTAAAAAATTTGCATATTCCAATTTTGTTGAATATCTTTGTACAAAAATTAGAATTCTTCCTTCTGTTTGAAAGAGCGAATTATTAACTCTGCAGAAGTTGTAACTAATTTTTTTGTGAGTTTTAGAATCGGACCATGCCTTCTTGGAAGGGTTGAAAAGATTCTATTTGTTTTGTAATATCAATCACAATGCGATTGAGCAGTTGTGATTCCAGATATAAAGATATTAACCTTAATTACCTCATTTTATTCATACTATTTTTTTCCTAGGGCATCGCGAAGTGATTTCGAGGTGCTTTTTTTGTTTTTGTTCTATTTGTGTGCCGAGCCCAACCACATCTATGGCTATAAGGCAACCATTATATATAAAGAAACACGCTTGAAAATCTTCAAGCGTGCATATCATAATATGAAAAAAGTTGGAAATGTTATTGTGCTACAGGAACGGAATGCAGATTCTTCACAGTGCCAATTACAAACACACTGTGTACCGAGCCAATTGATTCCATTTCGCCTAAGCGGTTGAGCACGAAATCTTGATAGTGGTGCATGTCGCGCACAAAAACTTTGATTAGGTAGTCGAAGTCGCCACTGGTATTGAAGCATTCGGTCACTTCTTCCATTTTTTGAACAGCGTCAACAAATTCACGTGCGTGTTCTTTTCCGTGTTGCTTCAGGCGGATGTTACAGAGCACAAGCATGCCATTTCCTGCCATGTCGGGATCCACAACTGCTACATATTTCTTGATGTAGCCTTCGCGTTCGAGACGCTTTTGGCGTTCAAAAGTTGGCGATGCTGAAAGGTGCACAGCTTCTGCCAGCTCTTTGGTGGTAAGTTTGGCGTTTTGCTGTAGCACTTTTAAAATTTTTATGTCGATTGCATCAAGTTTTTCTATCATAGTCGTTCTTGATTTTAATGCTTATGCAGTTATATTTTCTGCTGTTTATTAATTTTTTGGCAAATATAGAATATTTTTCTGAATAAATCAATACTTTTGTATATAAAAGAAATATGTAAGATATTTGCAGTGTAAATAACTTGTTATATATAAGTTTTCATAATTAATGTGTTGAACATTTTCAAATTTTGACAAGTTTTTAATGGTAATAATAGACAGAACAAAAACTCGGTCTTAGTTGTGAAACAGAGACCGAGTAAATTTTTTAATTTGGCATCCAGCAGTTGTTTATAGAAGGCTTGTATTTGCAAGTATTTCTGCCACTTGTTCCAGGTGTTTTTGGTCAGTGGCGTCGAATGAGTTTAGCTCTTTGCTGTCCACATCAATCACTGCAATCACTTCGTCATTTCTTATAATGGGTACCACTATTTCACTTCTTGATAGCGAACTGCAGGCGATGTGGCCAGGGAATTGCTCCACATCTGGCACGATGAGAGATTTTGCTTCGGCCCATGATGTGCCACACACACCTCTACCTTTTTTGATGCGAAAACAGGCTACCGGTCCCTGAAACGGACCTAATTGCAAAGTGTCATCTTCAACGATGTAAAATCCCACCCAAAAATAATAAGGAAGGGCATCATGAAGAGCTGCTGTCACATTGCAGAGCACACCCGATGGATTGTTCTTGCCTTCGATTAGTTCAGAGATGTAGGTTACCACATCTTTATATACTTCTTCTTTGTTTACCATACGATTGGGTCTTTTCCGTGTTGAATCAAATAGTTGTTGGCTTGGGAGAAATGGTGGTTGCCAAAGAATCCACGATAAGCCGAAAGTGGAGATGGGTGGGGAGAGGTGAGCACAAGATGCTTCATTCTGTTGATTTTCGCTCCCTTCTTAATGGCAAACGATCCCCATAGAATGAATACGAGGTGTTCGCAATTCTCACTCAGGTGAGCAATCACCGCATCTGTGAATTCTTCCCATCCTCGGCCTTGATGCGAACCAGCTTTGTGTTCTTCCACGGTAAGCGTGGAGTTGAGCAGCAGCACGCCTTGAGTTGCCCAGCGTGTTAAGTCGCCGTTGGTGGGGATTGGAGCACCTGTGTCGGCATTGATTTCCTTGAAAATATTTTGCAGCGATGGAGGGAATGGCACACCTTCATTCACAGAAAAACACAGGCCGTGGGCTTGCCCCGGCTCGTGATATGGGTCTTGTCCGAGAATGACAACTTTCACTTTGCTGAAAGGTGTCGCGTTGAATGCCGCGAATATTTGTGACCCCGGTGGGAATACGCGTTTTCGCGAATATTCCTGACGCACGAATGCAGTGAGATTCTCAAAATATGGTTTCTCCCATTCTGCTGCAAGTTCTGCGTTCCAAGATGGTTCAATTTTCACTTTCATAGCCACTCTATTTTATGTTGTATATTGCAAAGTTAAGAGATTATAGTTAATTTTGCATAGTAAATAACGATTTTTCGTAAACATAAGTTTATTGAAATCCATTATGGTCCCATAGTTCAATGGATAGAATAAAGGATTCCGGTTCCTTCGATTGGGGTTCGACTCCCCATGGGATCACTAATTTGAAAGCAGAGAGACAACTAAAAAAATGCTACTAAAATATTGTCATGTAGTCCATTTTCAGCAGTCTCTCTTTTTTGTTTTTTTGCAATCCGAACATAAACTTTAATTATTTTTTTTTGATGTCACGATTTCTTTTATCTGTATTTACCGCCTTTATTATGACTTTTGCATCTGCTGCGCAGCCAACTATTTGGGCTTATCGCAGTTATCAGCCCTATGATAAGGCGGATGTTACTGGCCCTATTACATTTCCTGCCAATAACCCTGAAGCTGTTACACTTCTTGCCGACCAAAGCAAGTTGGGACATGTCTACGCTGGCACATATTATAACTACAAGTGGTACGGGCAAGTGACTCATTATGGCACTCAAACTTCTATCGACGGCTTGTACACTATTGACATGGCTGATGGCCATCGCACATTTGTGGCAACAAGTAATCGTGCTTTGAGTGATATGACGCACGACTACAGCACAGGCATCACTTATGGCATCAGCAATAGTGCTGCCAATCTTGCGACCATCGACCTCAATACTGGTGTAGTGATTCAAGGAGCTCCTTTCACTAAAAATGGAGGCGAGGTGTGTTATATGGTGGCAATTGCTGCCGACCTCGATGGCACGCTTTATGGTGTGTCGACCGACAACAATTTCTACTCTATCAATAAGGAAACTGCAGTTTGCACGCTGATAGGAAACACCGGATGGGATGTGGCTTATACACAGACCATGGCGTTCGACCATCACAATCATGTTCTCTATTGGGTGAATAATGGCGACTATCTTCTTCTTACTATCGACCTCAAGACCGGCAAAGCTACCTATGTGGGCTATACTGATAGCCTGAATGCTTTCGCTATTCCATACATTCACGCTGCCGATGGTGCGCCCGACCGCGTGACTGGTCGCTCAATCACCACTAACGCAAACGAAGTGACCATTGAATGGACTAACCCAGTGATTGATGCGCAAGGAAATACGCTGGAGTCGCTTGATGGTGTGAAGATTTACCGTGACGGCTCATTGTTGTCGACCGTTGACAACTCTACTTTGAAATATACTGATTCAAATGTGCCAGAAGGCCGCCATGCCTATAAACTTGTTCCATTTAATGTCAATGGCGATGGTGGCGTCGACACCGACGACCTCGAAACTCAAATAGGGCCAAATCCTCCCGGTGCGGTTGAGGGTTTCACCGTCACTCCCGGTAACTACAATGCTGTGCTTTCGTGGCAACCACCAACAAAAGGTAAATATGGTGGCGAATTTGATCCGTCCACAATCACATTGTATAATATTACGCGAGTGAAAGGTGCTGCACGAAGCAGTTTCAGCATCAAAGCGCCCAACACCACCTACACCGATCGCCCCGGTTTCGGCACTTACACTTACATTATCAAGGCTGTGAATGAGCAGGGCGATGGTGTGGAGGTGGAAGCGGCACCTGTGATGGTAAAATACGACAACTGGATAGTGATGGGTAATGGCGAGTTTGTAGTGCCAAAAGACATGAAGTTTAAATTCTACGATAGTGAAGCCACAGGTTACTATACCAACGAGTTGGTTTACACCATGACACTGAAGCCTGCCGATGAGGGCTGCCTCATCGATGCGAAGTTCTCTCAATTCAGTCTCGACGAATTTGGCGACACTTTGATGGTGTACGATGGTCCTGACACCAATTCTCCTCTCGTAGGCCGCTTCACCGGCACAAAGATGCCATCAGAGTTAGTACATCTGCGTGCCACCAATCCTCAAGGTGCGCTCACTTTCCATTTTGTGAGCGATATTATGGTCACCTCCACTGGTTGGTTGGCAGAGGTGGTTTCTACTCAACTCAAATCCAATGACTTGGAGGCTGGCGAACTGAAAGGCAATCCTCGACCCACTTTGAATTGCGAAGAAGTTTATTCATTAAAGGTTACCAACCAATCATTGCGTGATGTTTCGGGCAGTGAATATGCAGTGAATTTGCTTGATGCCGACGGCAATGTTGTTTCTACGACGCCCGGTGTGGATGTGGAGGCACTGCAAAGCGCAGTTGTGAATATGGGTTTCGTGCCAAAGGCTGAAGGCAAGATGGAACTAAAGGCTGTGGTCGTGTTCGCTCCAGATGAAGACGACACCAACAACACTTCAAATTCTCTCTCACTTGAAGTGAATCCAGAAGGAAGTAAATATGTGCAAATCAGCACGCCAGGTAGTGTGGTATATATCTATCCTGCCTCGTTCTATAGTAATGAGTCGGTGTGGGAAACCATCTATTTCAATGACAGAATTGGTGTGGACAACGGTTTGCTCACATTGCTTTCATTCCCTGTAGCATCGCAAAAAAACTACACCAGTATTCCTGTCACGATTTATGTGGGTGAAACAGAACTCAACACCGTAAAAGACCGTGCCATTCACGCGAGCGAACTTACAAAGGTGTATGAAGGAAATGTGCCCATCCGCACCACTACAAAGGAGTGGGCATTCCCTCTCGACACTCCATTTGAATATAAAGGAGGAAATCTGGTGGTGATGATGCATAAAGTGGCTCCTGGCACCAATAACCAAGGCATTGAATTTGGAGGAACCTATGGTGAGGCTGCCGACCCGATTATCACCCGTGCTGCATCTACTTATTACGATGACGAACATCTTGATCTTGAATCTGATTTCGGCTGGCCAAATCAGTCGCTTCCCGACATTAATATGCTCTTCCTCAAAAAAGCGTCGGGCACCAGTGATGTCACTGCCGCAGATGTGAAAGTGCTAGTGAAAGATGGCGGTATAATCGTGGCTGGTGCATTTGGGCTTCCAATCACCGTATACACGCTCGACGGTCGCATTATTGCAAATGTTGAAAGTGCCGAGATAATGCAAGAAATCACGTTGGATTCACCTGGTGTTTATATCGTAAAGGCTGGTGCTTTTGCATCAAAGGTGGTTTTGTAATATCAAAACCGATACATAACGTATGGCAGAGATTGTGCTGGATTTTGCGCAGTCTCTGTTGCTTTTATCCATGAAAAATGCGATGGTTATCAAAATATTCTTTAAAATTATAAATTTCAAGAAAATATTTCGCCTGAATATTTGTGTAATAGAATGGATATCCGTAATTTTGCACTACTTTAAGTTATGACTAAAATTTTCAAATACGATAAAGAATTCTCTCTTGAATGTGGTGAGGTGTTGCCGTCGTTGACTGTGGCATATCACACCTATGGCGAATTGAATGCCGACAAGAGCAATGTGGCTTGGGTGTGCCATGCGCTCACTGCCAATAGCGATGTGGCTGATTGGTGGCCGGGAACTGTTGAGGCTGGCCGATTCCTCGACCCTGCTGAATATTTCGTAGTATGCGCCAATATTCTCGGCTCTTGCTATGGCACTACGGGACCAACTGAAATCAATCCCGCTACGGGCGAGCCTTGGTATGGAGATTTTCCAAAAGTCACCATTCGCGACATGGTGCGAGCACATCAATTGTTGGCTCAGTATTTGGGTATTGAGCATGTAAAACTTCTGATTGGTAGTAGTGTGGGAGGTTTCCAATGCTTGGAATGGAGCGTGATGCAACCCGATTTTGCAGAAAATTGTGTATTTATTGCTACTGGTGCGCAGGCTTATCCTTGGGGCGTGGCATTTAATGAAAGCCAGCGTATGGCTATAGAGAGTGACCCTACATTTGGAGATGCAACTGCAGAAGCTGGACTTAATGGTATGGCCACTGCTCGGAGCATAGCATTGCTGAGTTACCGTGGCGGAAAGGCTTACGACAAGACTCAGGCCGACCCAGCCGAGCCTTATGATTCGCCATTCATGCATCGAGTGCTTTCATATCAGAGATATCAAGGCGAGAAATTGCGTCGTCGCTTCAATGCATATTCATATTATCGCCTGCTTCAAGCCTACGACTCGCACAATTTGGGTCGTGGCCGCGAAAGTGTGCAAGCTGCATTGCAAAGCATTAAAGCGCGTGTTCTTTTGGTGAGTATCACCAGCGATTTGCTGTTTCCTCCATCCGATCATCAGGTAATGGTCGATAATATTAAGGGGAGTGAATACCATGTGATTGACTCTGATTTCGGACACGATGGATTTCTGGTGGAGAGCGACAAACTGAATGGTATTATTCAATCATTTATTAAAGAAAAATAAGTTACAATATATATGGACAAGAAAATCATTAACATCGGATTGTTTGGCTTTGGCACTGTGGGCAAAGGTCTTTTCGATGTGCTTCAAAAGATACAACCCGATAATGTGAATATTGTTAAGGTGTGCGTGCGAAATGTGGAAAAGCATAAAGCAGAAGCACCAGAATTGGAGTTTACCAACAATGCCGACGATATCTTCAGCGATGAGCGAATCAATTTTGTTGTTGAACTAATTGATGATGCTGAGGCTGCCTACGATATCGTGAAGCGTGCTTTGCAAGCAAAATTGCCCGTGGTGAGCGGCAATAAGAAGATGCTTGCACGTCACATGAATGAAATGATTCAACTTCAGCGCGACAACGACACTGCTTTGCTTTACGATGCATCGGCTTGTGGCAGTATTCCTGTTATCCGCAATCTTGAAGAGTATTACGATAATGACTTGCTGATTAGTGTGAAGGGTATTCTCAACGGCTCGTCAAACTTTATTCTTTCAAAGATTTTCAACGAGGGAATGAATTATGCCGAAGCATTAAAACTCGCTCAAGACTTAGGTTTTGCAGAAAGCGACCCAACGCTTGATATTGGTGGATGGGATTCGTTGTTCAAATTGATTATCATTACCATTCACGCGTTTGGCGTGTATGTTCAGCCTGAAGATATTTTCACTTTCGGTATTGGCAACATGAACGAACACGACATTCAGTTCGCCAACGAAAAGCGCCGCCGTGTGAAACTTGTTGGTTGGGCGGAAAAAGTAGGGGAGGACGGTCTTGTACTGTCTGTTATGCCTCACCTTCTTTCAAAGCAGAAATATATCTATAGTGTTGAAGACGAATTCAATGGTGTGGTTATCAAAGGGCTGTTCTATTACAAGCAATTCATGTTCGGCCAGGGTGCTGGTGGTTTCCCAACTGGTTCAGCAGTGCTGAGCGACATTACTGCCCAACTCTACGACTATCGCTACCAATACAAGAAATTGCAGAGCCCTCACCAGTTGCAGTTCACCAACGATTACAAGGTGCGTATCTACTATCGCTACGACACTCCTGCAACTCTTAATCTGCTCAATTTTTCTACCATCCACGAAAGCTACTACAGCGACACATATAAATATGTGGTTGGTGATATTGAACTTTCACAACTTCAAGCGCAGGCCGACAAGCTCCGCGAAAGCGATGTTTTCATCTGCATTTATCCAGAAGATTAACGGATTCTATTACTAAATACTTTAAAAAGCGAGCTCCGCATTTGTGCAGAAGCTCGCTTTCTTATTCTGGTATTTGTCGGTTGTTGGCAATTATTTCATGTTGCGTGCTGTGAAGATGGCGTCTTTTGCTTTGTTGATTTCTTGCATCTTCTTTGTTGCTGCATTTTTGGCTTCTTCACCTAAGTGGGCCACTCGGTCGGGGTGATGTTGAAGCACCATTTTTTTATAGGCTTTGCGTACTTCATCGTCGGTGGCGTTGGGCGTGAGGCCTAACACTTTGTAGGCATCGTCGAGCGACTGACTGCCGAGAGCAAACATTTGGTCGGCAATATCAGTGTCAAGACCCATGTAGAAGGCAATATTTCGTACTGCCTTTATTTCTGTGCCGTCGGCATGGCCATCGCTTTTTGCCAATTCTGCCAAGAATGCGATGATTTGAATGCGGTTAGCTTCAGGCATGAGCTTGTTTAAATCTCGGCAAATTTTCTGGACCGAAGCGTTCCATGCAGCAATTCCCTTTTGGCGTCGTTCTGCTTTCAGCTGATTGAAAAACACCATACCCTTTTGGGCAGCCTCCGGACCGAACGATTGGTTCAAGGTGGCTTTCACGAAGTCGGTTTCTGTTTGGTATATTCGTCCATCAGCAAAGATGATATCTGCCGAAAGATACATCAAGTAATACAAAAAAGAGTCGTATTCGCTTCTTGGGTTAGGGCGTGTGAAGCCTGAGCCAGATGAGTGGTTACTTTGTTGTGAGGAAGAAGTAGGTTGCCTTGTTTCATCGATGTACGAACCGATAAAATAGCCGATAATTGCTCCGAGGAAATTCGCAAATATGAATCCCACGATAGCTCCAATCCATTTAAATTTCATATAATAATCCTTTTTATGTGCTTGAGGAGATTAATTTTGCTAATTTACTATAAATTCTTGAATGACCCAAAGTTTTGCAAACGAAATAAAAAAGTCCGCTATTGTGAAATAGCGGACTGAATATGGTTTTTGAGAATTATTCTTATTTTGCGAGCAGTTGTTCTGCCATGTTTTGAGCGGCCTTGCGACCATCACCCATCGCGAGAATCACAGTGGCGCCGCCACGCACGATGTCGCCACCAGCATAAAGGTCGGAGATGTTCGACTGCATCGATTCGTCGTTCACAACGATTGTGCCTCGGCGGCTCACTTCAAGTCCTTCAATAGAGCGAGGCACGAGTTCGTTAGGCGAAACACCCACAGCCACAATTACCAAATCTACTGGTATTTCATCAATTGCACCCTCCACTGGCACTGGTGAACGGCGGCCTGAAGCGTCGGGTTCGCCCAGCTCCATGCGTTGCACCTTCATAGTGCAAACGCGTCCGTTTTCATCGCCGATATATTCCACTGGGTTGTGGAGTGTCATCAATTCCACGCCTTCTTCCTTTGCGTGACCAATTTCTTCGAGGCGTGCTGGCATTTCAGATTCGCCACGGCGATAAACGAGAATCACGCGCTTTGCACCCATGCGAAGAGCTGTGCGAGTAGAGTCCATAGCTGTATTACCGCCACCGACCACAGCCACAGTTTCGCCTTGGAGCACTGGCGTGTCGCCACCACGGCCGGCTTGCATCAGATTGATACGGGTGAGATATTCATTGCTCGACATTACGCCTTTCAGGTTTTCGCCTGGAATGTTCATAAAGCGGGGGAAACCTGCACCAGAACCAACAAAGATGCCTTTGAACCCCATATCGTGGAGGTCGTCGTAAGTGATGGTTTTGCCCACGAGAATATCCTTCTGGAAATCAACTCCCATTTTGCGAAGGCCTTCAATTTCGTGGTCTACCACAGCGTTTGGCAGACGGAATTCTGGTATGCCATATTTCAACACACCGCCAATTTCGTGAAGTGCTTCAAACACTGTCACATCAAAGCCCTTTTTCGCCATGTCGCCGGCAAAAGAAAGTCCGGAAGGACCGCTGCCGATCACTGCCACTTTAATGCCGTTCTTGGGCGCCATCTTCACGGTCTCTTCTGTGCCGCTGTTGCGTTGCCAGTCGGCTGCAAAGCGTTCAAGGTAGCCAATAGCCACGGCGGGCTGTTTCATCTTCAGGCGTATGCACTTACTTTCGCATTGCTTTTCTTGGGGACAAACGCGGCCACAAACAGCTGGCAGCGAACTTGTTTCCTTCAGTGCTGCTGCTGCATCAGCAAATTGTCGGCGTTCAATGTTTTTGATGAATTTGGGGATGTCGATTCCTACAGGGCAGCCTGTCACACATTGTGGGTTGTTGCAGTCGAGGCATCGTGTAGCCTCGCGCACAGCCTGCTCTTCGCTAATGCCTTGATTCACTTCCTCGTTGCAAGTGATGCGGTATGCAGGATCGAGTTGAGGCATTTCCACGCGTTCAATAGCAGCTCGGTCTTTAGGCGAAATACTATTTCTCAATTCCACGCGCCATTGTTCATTGCGCGATTCATTATAATTATTTTCCATTTTGTGAAATTTCAGAGTTGTGAGTAGTTGTGATTGTGATGCTGATATTCGTTATCCACGTAGGCGCATGAGCAATTCGTCGAAGTCGATTTGGTGAGCATCAAATTCGGGGCCTTCCACACACACGAAGCGAGTGCGTCCACCCACGGTCACACGGCAAGCGCCACACATGCCAGTTCCGTCAACCATGATCGCGTTGAGCGATGCCTCGGTAGGAATTTCGTACTTCTTTGTGAGAAGCGAAACAAACTTCATCATGATGGCTGGGCCAATAGTCACGCAGTAGTCTACCTTTTCGCGTTGAATCACCTCTTCTACACCTTCTGTAGAGATACCCTTCTTGCCATAACTTCCGTCATCGGTCATGATGATGACATCATCACTGCTTTCGCGTACTTCCTTTTCGAGGATAATCAAATCTTTTGTGCGTCCACAGAGCACACTCACCACACGGTTGCCGGCTTCTTTCAGCGCACGGATGATAGGGAGGAGTGGTGCCACACCCACACCGCCACCGCAGCATACCACGGTGCCATAATTCTTGATTTTGGTTGCTTGTCCCAGAGGTCCTACTACATCGGTAAGGCTATCGCCTGGCTCGAGAGCGCAGATTTTGCGAGTGGATTCGCCCACTGCCTGGATGACGAGAGTGATAGTGCCAGCTTTCACATCGCTGTCGGCAATGGTGAGAGGAATTCGCTCTCCTTTTTCACCGCAGCGCACAATTACGAAGTGTCCGGCGCGGCGGGCTTTTGCGATTAATGGAGCCTCAACTACAAGTTTGGTTACATTTTCAGAGAATTTCTCTTTACTTACAATTTTGTTCATTACTATTGAAATACTAAAACAATTACAAATTTAGCAATTCTTTCGCAGTTATTCTCTGATTTTTATCGAAAATTGTTGGAGTTCATTTTTTTTTGTTATATTTGTGGGAGTATTATAATTCGAATACCTTTGATTTTAAACCAATTAAAAAGAAACCATATGAAAAGAGTGTCTGTGTACCAAAGTATTTTTGTTTTTGTTTGCTGTGTAGCGTTTGGAGTGGATGGCGTTGCAGCAGATTTTGTTTCTGACGGTCTTTATTACAATATTCTTTCTGAGGCTGATAAAACCGTAGAGATTACTTATGAGAAAAGCAAGGTGTTGACTAATTATAGCTCACTTTCTGGTGAGTTGGTTATCCCTCGCACTGTCGAAAATAATGGTGTTACATACTCTGTGACGGCGATTGGCGACAATGCATTTTTCTCTTGCAAAGGTGTTACTTCTGTGACTATTCCATCCAATATTGTTAAGGTGGGTGGCTATACTTTCCAAAATTGCAAGGGGTTGACCACTGTTTCTGTTGAAAATGCGGTAATCGGTAAATATATGTTTGATGGCTGCTCAGGATTGGAATCTGTCATTATTCCTGCTTCAGTGACCTCTGTTGGGAGCCATGCATTCTCAAAATGTACAGGATTAAAATCTGTGACATTGCACAACGAATGTATTGGAGATTATATGTTTAGCGATTGTGTGACGATTGGCTCTGTCGTTATTCCTTCTCAAATATCAGATGTTAATTCCTATGCTTTTGAAGGCTGCACGGGTATTACTTCTGTGGTGATGGAAAATAATACAATAGGAACTCATATGTTCGACGGTTGCACAGGCTTGACTTCCATCATCATCCCTTCCAACATTACTAAAGTGAATGGTAACGCTTTTCTATTATTGTACAAACCTTTCAACGGTTGAATTGAAGAATACAATAATTGGCTCTTATATGTTCTATGGATGCACAAGTTTGTCATCTATCCTAATTCCGAATTATATTACATCTGTGGGCAATCGAGCTTTCGCAAAATGCGCCGGGCTGAAGTCTGTGACTCTGAAAAACGACCAAATTAGTGAATATATGTTCAGTGATTGCACAAGGCTGGAAACATTGACGATACCTGGAAATATCACCACTGTAGAAGGATATGCTTTTCAGAATTGTAAAAGTCTGACAGCTGTCACTATCGAAAACGATGAAATCAGTTCTCATATGTTTTATAATTGTGAGGCCTTGAAATCTGTTGTAATAAATGGCAATGTAAAAAAATAGGCGTGTCGGCGTTTAGCAATTGTGTTAGTTTAACGAAGTTCACCATTCCTGGTTCGGTAAGTTCGCTTTCTGGGGCTGTATTCTTGGGCTGTTCATCACTTTCTGAAGTGTCGTTAACTGTGGGACTCAAAAGTATAGGCTCAAATTGCTTTAAAGATTGCAATCACCTGACTTCTGTAGTTTTCCCGGAAGGGCTTGAGACTATTGGCAGCAGTTGTTTTAGCGGTTGCTCTGCTCTTGAATCTGTTAAGTTCCCGAGCACAATTAAATCGATAGACCGAAAAGCCTTTCTTGGCTGTGTGAATATTCAATCGGTGGAAGTGCCCAGCGTGAAAGCTTGGTGCGATATCACGTTCAATACAAATGAGTCGAATCCGCTCTATTTCGCTCATAGATTGAAGGTGAATGGTGAAGACGTGACCTCAATTACAATACCTCAAAGCACCAAGACCATTCAAAGTTCAGCTTTTGCTGGATTTACGGCTCTTCAGTCGGTTAATATTCATCAAGATGTGGCTTATATCAGGGCGAATGCATTCTATGGATGTTCGTCTCTACCTTCCGTAGAATTGCCTAATAATTTGTATTCTGTAGGAAATGGTGCATTCTATGGCTGTAGTGCAATCGCCGATGTGATTGTGCCAGGCAACAAACTATCTGTTTTGCCTAATTGTATGTTCCAAAATTGTACGGGATTAAACAACGTAACAATAAATCAGGGTGTGAAATCTTTGAGAGATAGTGTGTTTATGGGTTGCCAAAATTTGGAAACTGTTATATTGCCCAATAGCGTTGACTCGTTGGAGAAGAAGGTTTTCGCTAATTGTACATCGCTGAAACTTGTTACTTACAAAAAAAATCAGCTCTGTTTATATAACGAAAATATTTTTGACGGCGATAATTTGTCGAATGCTTCACTTGTTGTTCATTTAGGTGGTGAGGCAATTTATAAAACGGCTTCTGCTTGGAATCAATTTGGCGCAATTTCAGAGAAGGATTTGCGTGAGCCAGGAGATGTGAATAGTGATTGGTTGCTAAATGTAAGTGATGTGACTTCGCTCATCAATAACATCCTAAATCAGGTACCAGAATCCGACTTCTATGTTTCGGATGTGAATGCCGATGAAATAGTGAATGTGAGCGATGTCACGACCCTAATCAACAAAATTCTTAAATAGCACAACAAAAAACAGCGACATTAGCCGCTGTTCTTGTTATTTAGTTATTTTCCTTTTATTTCAGATTATTGTAAACATCGTCGGCCACGGGCTCAAGCCATTCGTTGCTTTCGTTTTCACCCACTTTCACATGGCTTGCCAAATGCTGGAACCATGAATCTTTTTGGGCACCATGCCAGTGTTTCACACCTTCGGGAATGTCGATGATGTCGCCTGCTTTTAGCGCAATAGCAGGTTTTCCCCATTCTTGATACCATCCTTTTCCCGATACGCAGATGAGGATTTGGTGTGCACCGTGGTGAATATGCCAGTTGTTGCGACAGCCAGGCTCGAATGTTACATTCGAATAACCCTGAACAGTTTTCTCTCCATCCTGGAGGTTTTTAGGCTGAATAGGGTTGAGGTGGCTATTGCCAATGAAATATTTAGCGTAGGCATCATTTGGGCTGCCGATATTCCAGTCGCCACTATTGGCGTCGGCAGAATTGTCGATGTTCGACAAACCGTTTTGGCTTAAATATTTGCAAAGTTCATCCACTTGTTCTTTAGTGTTGCCTAAAGCCACAGCACCGGCTTTGTGGGCGGTGAATTGTGGTTCCACGCCTTTCATTCCCGATAGCGCAGCCACAGTTACGATTTCGCGTTCGGCAGGGGTGAGTTGATCACTTGCGAAGATGTCGCCAAACAGGTGTGCTTTCAAGTAATAGTCGTTTTGTGGGCAGAAATCGTAGTTGAATGGTTTACCTCCACATAGTTGAGTCTGTACATCTGTGCCTTGTTTGAGCGATTTGTTAGCATCTTTCCAAATTTCAGGGGTGGTGAACGCTTTGCCTTCCGGCCATGTTTTTCCGTCAGTGGAGCCTTCATTCACTACAGTGGCAAGCACGCCAAGTGCATTAAGTGAGCGAGGAAAACCGGTGTAGGCATAGAGTTGAGAAAACGCATCCTTGATTTCGTTGACTGTGATGCCACTATCAAGAGCTTTGATGATTGCGGGTTTGAGGCGATTCAAATCACCTTGAGCCTCTAGGCTTGCTATAGTAGCGAGATTGAGTTGGCGTTCAGAGAGTGTCTGAGCAAAAACTGATGTTGCTGTCATTGCTATAAAAAGAATTAAATTAGTGATTTTCTTCATTCTTGATGTAGTTAAGTAAATTATAAAGCAAATTTACTCATATTTAAATTTATCCCAACTACCTATTTTTCGGTATATTCTCCCATAATTTCGGGAATCTATATTTTTATAAACAAGTAATCGGAGCACTTTAGTTGAGCACTCCGACTGCAGTCATGTATTTTGGTATAGTTATTTTCCCGAATATGCTATGCCGTAGCCCACGAAGTGGTCGTAACGTTCGCCCATAGGACGGTCGTAAACTTTTACCAAGTATTCATTGATGGTTTGGTATTTGTCGCCTTCAATGTATGAAGTTTGCCCTACAGAAGTGCCATCGGGAACGAATAGGTATTGATAATTGTAATGGCCTTGTTTGAGCATAATGTCGCAAGTGTAGGTTCCGCTTTCTGCATCATAGTTCATCAAGGTGGCAGATGGTGGAAGACCTTGCGTGAATTCGCCTTGAAGATACAATTTTCCCTTAGGAAGAAGCGTTGTTGGCTCGAGCGTGAAGTGGGCTATCATGTAGTCGGACTGGTAGTAACTGTCCATGGCTTCAGCATTTCTGATGGTAAAGCGGCCATATTGCGTTTGGTCGTAAAGATATTGGGTTTCGTTGCGAGGCTGGTCGGTTACTACTGTTGCATGGTAATATGGCTCGAAATATTGAATTTTGCTGACTCCCATATTCAGAGAATTCACATGCACGGTTTCCATGCGTCGATATTCGTTTCCTGCATTGAAAATGAGGGCAGGGTTGTGGTCGTATGTTACCTTGTTTCCTCCCGCCATCATTGGCTTGTTGATTACTACTGCATTGTCGGAGCGTGAGTTTTGAGTAACGATAGCCGTCAGTTCTCCGTAAGGGTCATTGATAGTGCCAGGTTTGTACGACACTTCAAAGCTCACTTGTTGATGACCATTGTTGTAGTCAATGTCGGTGCGTGAAGTTGTCTCAACTGCCACACTCACGGTGTGTTCGCATACGGAGAACCGAGTTTGGAACAAAATCCTTTCAGGGTCGTCTTGTTCAAATACCGAAAGCAGGTAATTGCCACTTTTCAAAATTTGCATATCTTCGTTCGGAAACGCAAAATTGTAGTTGAAATAGTGGGTGAAAGTGCCTTCGCTTTGGGTGTAGTCGGTGATGTCGGCCTGGTTGAAGCCGCTCACATATTCACTTTCTATCAGTTGTGAGGGCTGCCAGTCGGCATTGCAGTGCTTGATGCTGTAGCGCAGATAATGCACATCATAGTCAATCAAGTCGAAGTTCACATTCAGCTGGCTGTCGTCGCTGAGCGAGAGGATGGGCACACCGTAGGGCTTGTCGACTGGTGCTACTTTCAGTGAATGGATATTTTTATTGAAAATGCGTACTTCCGTATCCACTTTCTGTGCGAAAGCAGGAGTTGCCAAAAGTAGACAAATCAATATGTAGAATAAGCATTTTTGCATAGGTAGTTTGCTGTGTTGTTATCTGTTTTAGAGAGCCAAGATTTGATTTGCGGCATCCTTTGTGTTCACTTTGTTGATGATGTGGGTAATCACACCCTCCTCATTGGCAACGAAAGTGGTGCGAACAGTGCCCATATACACACGACCGCACATTTTCTTTTCTTTCCACACGCCAAATGCTTCGTTAAGTTTGAGGTCTGTATCTGCGATAAGTGTGAAAGGTAATTCGTGTTTTGCCGCAAACTTTTGGTGCGATGCCACGCTGTCTTTGCTCACGCCCACTATTTCATAACCGGCTTTGCGTAATGCTCCATAGCCTTGGCTGATACTGCATGCTTCGGCTGTGCAACCAGGGGTGTTGTCCTTTGGGTAGAAATAAATCACGAGTTTCTTTCCTGCAAAATCGCTGGCCTTCACTTCACGTCCATTGGCGTCAATACCAAGAACTTCAGGAATTCTATCACCAATATTCATATTGTTTAATCAATTGTTAGTTTATTTTAATTATTGACTGAAGAAGTGCTGAAAAGATTAATGCACAAGAATTATCTCATCAGCAGATATGCTGTGTAAGCAATGTAGCAGAACACGAAAATGATGCCTTCTGCACGGTCGAACATCTTCTTTTTGAAAGTGTAAGTCACGATGAATGTGCCCACTGCGGCTCCTGTCATCACGATAAAATCGACAGCATTCAATCCCGCCATATTAATAGGTTTTATTGACGAGGTGACGCCAAGTATCATTAAAATATTAAACACATTGCTGCCAAGCACATTGCCCAAAGCAAGTTGAGGATTGTTTTTGCAAGCCGCAACTACAGAAGTAATCAATTCGGGAAGTGATGTGCCTATTGCCACAATTGTGATGGAAATAACTGCTTCGCTCAAGCCCCATGCTCGTGCCAGATTGATAGCAGAATCAAGGAATAGTTGTCCGCCGAAAAGCAACGCTGCAAGCGAAACAGCCGCAATTCCCCATAACAACAATGGTTTCTTTCCTTCCAACGTTGATTGTGAGTCGTTGTCCATATCTTCTTTTGCCTCCTGAGGATTCTTCGCTTTGGTAAAGAGGGTGAATACCATATAGGAAATGAAAATGATGAGCAACACTGCACCGTCGAGGCGTGAAAGTGTATTTTCTTCAATTCCTGGATTCCATTTGTCGTTGACGAACATGGTGAGTATCACGGCTGCGAATATGCCAAAAGGTATGTCGGCACGGTGTGTTTCCTTCTCGATGGTGAATGGGCAGATAATGGCTGTTACACCGAGAATGAGGAGGAGATTGGCGATATTGCTTCCCACTACATTACCTATAGCGATGTCGCCATGGCCTGTGAGTGCCGATTGGATTGAAACAAATAGTTCGGGAGCACTTGTGCCGATACCAACAATTGTAAGACCGATGATGAAGTTTGATATTTTAGCGCGTTTTGCAATCGCCACTGCAGAGTCGACCAAATAATTTGCACCAGCAAGTAGCAATGCAAGACCAATTACAAGCAATAAATAGTCCATATTATTTTATACTGATTTTTATTTTTGGCAAAGATACTCAATTTTGTGCTATCCTTTAGCATTAAGCAATAAAAAAGCACCGCTTCATCAGTTGAGCGGTGCTATAATGATTGTTTAGAATCAGAATTGATTATTGACGGCCAGAAACGGTAACGTCGCGATAAGTGCGGCCAATAAGACCTTGGAGCACCTTACCAGGACCAACTTCAACAGCTTCTGTCATGCCATCTTCCTTCATTTGTGCCATGATTTGGCTCCAGCGTACAGGAGCGGTAAGTTGCTTCACGAGGTTAGCCTTGATTTCATCAGGGTTGGTGTGAGGCTTTGCGTCAACATCTTGATAGATTGGGCACATTGGCTCAGAGAAGTTTGCTTCTTCGATAGCTTTTGCCAATTCTTCACGAGCTGGTTCCATGAGTGGAGAGTGGAATGCACCACCCACCTTCAATGGGAGAGCGCGCTTTGCACCAGCTTCTTTGAGTTTTGCACAAGCTTCTTCAATGGCTTCAAATGTACCAGAAATAACCACTTGACCAGGGCTGTTATAGTTGGCTGGGATGCAAACACCTTCAATTGTTGCACAGATTTCTTCTATCTTTTCGTCGGCCATACCGATGATGGCTGCCATAGTTGAAGGAGTGGCTTCGCAAGCCTTTTGCATTGCGAGAGCACGAGCTTCAACAAGCTTCAAACCTTGTTCGAATGGGAGGCAACCTGCTGCAACGAGAGCAGAGAATTCACCGAGTGAGTGACCAGCCACCATATCGGGTTTGAATTCTTCGCCAAGGGTTTTTGCGAGAATCACTGAGTGCAAGAACACTGCAGGTTGGGTTACCTTTGTTTGCTTGAGGTCGTCTTCTGTTCCTTCAAACATGAGATCGGTAATGCGGAAACCGAGTACTTCATTAGCTTTTTCAAACATTTCTTTGGCTTCTGCGTTGTTTTCGTAGAGGTCTTTGCCCATACCTACGAATTGCGCACCTTGACCAGGAAATACAAATGCTTTCATAATTGTTTTGTTCGTTATATTATTAAAGAAATTTTTCTATATTTTCGGCAAAGTTACTAAAAACTTTTAACCCCACACGCATAGCGATTGTTTTTTTTCTCAAATTCGCATATTTATCTCCATTTCAGTATAATCTTTCATGGTTTTTGGTGTTGTGCATAAAAAAAAGCCCCGCGCAATGATGGAGCGCGGAGCCTATGTGTTTGATGTGGGATGAGTATTATTTTACTCTTGCACCCATCACATTGTACTTAACATTGTCTTTAACGATGATTACTTGACCATTTTCAATAGTCTTGTAAGTGCTGTTGCTCTTTACGTTCACATCGTTGATGCCAGTTGGAACAACTTTGTAGATAGCTACAAAGTTGTTTTCTGGGTAGTAAACGAAATGGCAAACATCGCCAACGGCCACGTCTTCATCAACAGCTGGCTTCTCAAACCATTGGCTGTCGCTGCCACTTGCAGAAGTGCTAACGTTCACTCCGTTGCCGCCATATTCAGCTTCTACAAAGTATGTACCGTTATAATCTTTTGCGAGTCGCTTCCAGGTCCATTCGCCACCGCCCCAAGGGTGCTTCATGTAGTAGTTGAGTTCTACAGGACCAGCTTGTGCCACGGTGATAGTGAATTTAGCGCCAGATTTTGAGTTGTAGTCGAAGTTGCTGAGGTCGAGCTTCAAAGTCACATTGCTAACTGCTGCGGTAGAGAAGGTGATGTTTGCGCCATTGTAGTTAGCTTCAGTTTCCTCTCCACTAACGCTGAAGCTACCACCGAAGTTGTCGGTCCAAGCGCCATTAAGAGCGAATTTCACTTGGCATTCTGTGCCAGCTGCCACTTCGTTGTAAGTGATTTCATACACTTTGTCGCCAACTTCTGCCATTTGGTTTTCGTCAGCGTTTGGATTCCAGCTTGTACCATTCAACCAGTTGCCACTGCCATTACCCACAGCTACTACTTTGTTGATTTCAAATGTAGGGTCACCCACGCCTGCGCCTTGCACAGTGATGTCGTTGTTAGCTGGGTTGTAGTAGATGTTCACATCACAAGCGGTGCTAACGTTGAATGTTACGTTTTGACCAGTCTTGTCGCCAATCCATTCGCTACCGTTCTTTACGATTTTGAATTGATAGCCTTTCATTACAGCCACATTTGTGAAAGTCTTCACGTAAGTGCCGTCACCTTGAAGGATCATTTGGTTGTTGGCGTCGTTTCCGTCCCAAGTAGAACCACACAGTTCTGCTACACCAGCCACAACATAAGTGTCTTGAGCCCATGCAGCCACACTGGTAGCTACAGCAGCCATTAAAATAAGTAAGAATTTCTTCATAATTAGTGAATTTGGTTAGTTGATATTAATTATAGTAGGTTGTGCAAAGACACAAACAAAAATGTTGATAATCAAACCATGTGGCATTTTTTTTTGCTTGTCAGGCTATATTTATATGTTTTTATGCAGTGCGGCGCTGAAATAAAAAGCAGATAGATTTTTTATGTTTCCGAATTATTCATTATCTTTGCTAAAATTTTAAATTGATTAACTATGTTGAATTCTATATTATTGCTGTTCAATCTTGGGACTGGTGAAATCATTATCATTGCTCTTGTCGTTTTACTCCTTTTCGGTGGTAAAAAGATTCCTGAACTTATGAAGGGTGTTGGCAAGGGTGTTAAAAGTTTCAAGAAAGGTTTGAACGAAGTGGAAGAGGAAATCAAAAATGCTGCCGATGAAGATGACACCAAAGGTAAATCGGCATCGAATCCTGCCGGAAAACCATAGCGCGTGATTTTTCTGCGAAATTTAAAATGGTGTGTCTCACCCTGGTGGGATGCATTTATTTTTATGAATAATGGCTGACGAACAAAAGAACCAACTTGAGGAAATGTCGATGTGGGACCACGTCGATGCCCTGCGAGCGGTGCTCATCAAAATGGTGGTGACGCTTGCTGTGGTGGCGTGTGCTCTTTTTGTCTTTATGCCCGACATTTTCGATAATGTGATTCTCGCTCCATGTCGTGGCGATTTTGTGCTCTATCGTCTTTTCGAGCATATCACGGCTGGTATTCCATCGTTGCCACAGTTCACCACCGAAGGATTTGAGGTGAAGTTGATTAATATCCAGCTTGCCTCTCAATTTTTCATCCACATGTCCACTTCATTTTGGCTGGCCCTGGTACTCACATTCCCTGTGCTGATTTATCTTCTGTGGACATTTGTTAGCCCTGCTTTGTATCCCGAAGAGAAGAAGGGCTTCAAAAAAGCCTTTGCCATTGGAAATGTGATGTTTTGGCTCGGTGTGCTCGTCGGGTATTTTCTTGTGTTCCCCATCACACTCCGATTTTTGGCCGATTATCATGTGAGCGAAATGATTCCCAATCAGATATCGCTCGATAGCTATATGGACACATTCCTCATGCTCATTTTCATTATGGGCATCGTGTTTGAAATGCCTTTGCTGGCTTGGGTATTGGGTGGAATGAAGATTCTGCATCGCGAATTCTTCAAAAAATTCCGCCGTCACGCCATTGTTATATTGCTTATTCTCGCTGCCATCATCACTCCTACGGGCGATCCGTTCACGCTGATGATAGTGTTCCTGCCCATCTATCTGCTTTATGAATTGAGCGCCTTTCTTGTTAAGCCTGCGCCTGTGGCTGAAAACGAAGAAGACATCACCGAATAAGGTGATGCCTTCTGATATATTTTCTATGATTTAGCTGATTAACTGTTCACTGTAATGTGATAGCATTTTTGGTTTTCTTCTATCAGCACCCAGCATTTTTTTTGCATTCTCAATCGGTATAACACATGCCCCAAAAGATGCTTCAGCTCGTTGGGTGACAAGTTTTTACCAGGGCTTTTGTCGTATTGCATACTTGGGTAGAAGTTGTTGTGTGCTATATCGAATGTTGTGGCATAAGTGTGTGCCGACTTTTCTGTGGCGTTGTTGTTTGATTTTACCAAACTTTTCACATCGTTGAGTGTGCGAAGCATTGATGTTACATGTATGCAGTATGGGCGGGCGCCACGGGCTTGCAGAGAGTCGTGGAAGTCTCTCGCAATTTCCATCAGCAGGGCTTTCGCATTATGAGTGAGGTATGGCACAGAGTGGGTGAGGGGCTCAATGATGAGCAATGAGTCGTTAGTCTCCACTTTTTCCAATTTTTTTATAGAGTTAAAATCTACATCACGATTTTCAAGTGGTGTGATACCAAATTTTTCAGCTGCAGGAATTTGTGTGTCGTTGTAGTCGTTGTACATAAACTCCTTTTCTGGCTTAGCTTCCTCTTTTTTCTTTTCTTCTGTTTGGCTGTTGCAGGCAATGAGTGAGAGCGCTGCAATGGCTAATACAATTTTATTTTTCATTTCCCAATAATTTGCTTTTAGGCTGCAAAAGTACAAAAAACATCATTAAGGCACAACTATTTTTTTATGCCTTTCCGAAGGATATTCTCGCCAAATAATCGTGTCACCTGATAAAGTTGGTCATTGCCTCAGTTTCGAGTTCCGGAAGTGCCACCCCTGCTTTTTTGCCTGCTTCAAGGCATTTGAGCATCCAGGCCATGTTTTTGCCCAGGTTTCTCATCACTTGAAGCCCTTCAAGGTCCTGGCGAACTTCCTCTGGTGTGTTGCCATGCACGCTGTTCCAATAACTCGACCCAACCACAGGCATGTTGTTTATCGTGAAGTATTTGTTCAATGCATCAAACGAACTGCTTGCTCCGCCACGACGGCAACTTACTATGCCTGCAGCTGGCTTAAACATCATTTTCTTGTATTGTGAGTTATTGCTGTCCGGTAAAACTTTTTTGAATTGAAAAATTTAGGGCTGGTACTCGC
>JAUNNJ010000025.1:17637-28245 GCA_030531495.1 Bacteroidales bacterium | reverse complement strand
CGAGTACCAGCCCTAAATTTTTCAATTCAAAAAAGTTTTACCGGACAGCAATATTGCGAAATATAAAATTAGTTTAAAAAATCTTGTAGGGTAATAAACACAGCCTAAAAGGCAAAAAATCGCCATTTTCTACAACTCAATAACCGACAAAACGAAAAGAAGGAGAAATCTTGAATTTCTCCTTCTTCCGGTTTTAAGATAATTGTTGTATAAGGTTGTCAGGGTTTATATCAACGGATAAGTTGGAAGAGTGCATCAGATGCTGAAGCATAATTTGCAAGAGCTGTGTAAACACAACTTGCAAGACCCAACAGCACAATACCAAGCACACAGATAATCATACCTGCCTTCTCTGTCCAATCTGACTTGAACGAAGGAATCACACATTCGTCCTGGCGGATGAACATAGCCTTCACTACGAGCAAGTAGTAGTAGAGAGAAATGATGGTATTTACCAATGCAATCAACACGAGTACGTAGATAGCCACATCAGCACCATTGAGGGCACCAGCAAACACGAAGAACTTGCTGAAGAAACCTGCGAATGGAGGAATACCAGCCAATGAGAACATTGCTACCATCATGGTGAATGAAAGCCATGGGTTGGTTTTGAAGAGGCCGTTGTAATCATCGGTGGTCACCTTGCCAGTCTTGCGTTCGATTGCGGCAATCACGCCGAATGCTGCAAGGTTGGAGAAGATGTAAACCACTACATAATACATCATCGAAGCCATACCGAGCGTGTTGGCAGCAATCACACCAAGCATAATGTAACCAGCTTGTGAAATTGATGAGAATGCCAAGAAACGCTTGAGGTTGCGCTGACGAACTGCGAAGAGGTTACCAATGGTGATAGTGAGAACGATGATTGCATAGAGCATCCATTTCCAAGCATCAGCATAAACAGAGCCGAACACTTGAGTAAGGATTACGAGGAATGCAAATGCAGCCGAGCCCTTAGAAATCACAGAAAGGTAGCTGGTCACAGCTGTTGGAGCACCTTGATAAACATCAGCAGTCCAGTTGTGGAATGGAACAAGTGAAAGTTTGAAACCTACACCAGAAATCACAAATGCTACAGCCACGATAAGAAGCGCTGATTGCTTAGACAAGAGCGCTTGACCGATAGTAGCAAAATTGAGAGATCCACTCAAACCATACACGAACGATACGCCGAGCAACATAATGGCTGATGAGAAGATGGCTGTGAAGATATACTTGGCAGCAGCTTCGCGAGATTCATAATGATTCTTCTCAAATGCTGCAAGGGCTGCGAGTGGCAATGATGCTGTTTCGAGGCCGATGTAGAACAAGAGGAAGTTGCGAGCTGAAACCATGAGGAACATACCGAAAAGTGTGAGCAGAAGCAATTCATAGAATTCGCCACGGCGAACGCTTACGAAATCGCTGTTAGTCCACTTAACGGCTTGAAGAATCACGAGGAATGTACCAATATTGAGAATACCCTTCATTGCCCAAGTGGCCTGGCTTTGCTCAAACATGCCAGCAAAGGCTGTGCCTGTGCAGCATGGAATGAAACTTACAGCCGTATAGATTGCAAACACCAATGCTGTGAACAGTGGCAATTGCTTTTGGCACTTAGCAGGCATAAAAGTGTCATAGAGGAATACTAACAAGAAAGTTGCCAATAAGCCAATTTCTTGAGGCATCATTAAAAATTGAGAATAATCCATTTTGTATCTTATCGATTTTTAAATTCAACACTTTTATTAAAGAACATTCTTAATAGCATCAACTACAGGAAGGAAGCTATCACGAATGATATCACCAAAGAAGTTAGGGAAGCAACCGATTGCTGCAACCGAGCAGATGAGCACTGTGGTGCTGAAACGCTCAAACCATACAGCATCGGTGAGCTCGCGGTGGTGTTCGTTTTGAACTTCACCAAAGAGCAGCTTACCAACCACACGCAAGATGTAGACTGCGGTAATCACGATTGATGCACAAGCAGCCACGGTGAATACGCGTTGGAGCAAACCAGCTTCTTGGAATGAACCGAAGAAGATAGTCATTTCGGCAGCGAAACCGCTCAAGCCTGGCAAACCAAGTGAAGCCAAACCTGCAATCACATAACCTACGCCGAGATATGGCATGATGTGCATCATACCACCCATGTCGCGAATGTCGCGAGTGTGGGTACGACCGTAGATTTGACCGATGAGGGCGAAGAAGAGCGCTGTCATCAAACCGTGAGAGAGCATTTGAAGAACTGCACCAGTCATTGCTGTTTGGTTATACATCAAGATGGCGAAAAGCACCATACCACAGTGGCTCACTGAAGAGTAAGCGTTGATATACTTAAGGTCGGTTTGAACACATGCACTGAATGCACCGTAAACGATACTGATACCAGTGAGGGTGAGGAAAATCCAACCGAGTTCGGTAGCTGCGTAAGGCATCAAGTAGATTGCAATACGGAAGCAACCATAACCACCAAGCTTCATCAACACACCTGCGTGAAGCATCGACACTGCTGTAGGCGCTGATGCGTGACCATCAGGCGACCATGTGTGGAATGGGAACATAGCACCAAGCACACCGAAGCCAACGAACGCCATTGGGAAGAGATAGAGCTGCCATTCGTGTGGAATAGCATTATTCTTTGCCACTTCAAGGAGATTCATTGTAAGGTTGCCATCGGCTGATGAATGATAGTAGATACCAAGGATGCTCAGCATCAGGAATGCAGAGCCACCCATAAGCATCAGAGTAAGTTTCATAGCAGAGTAGTTCTTGTCGCCTGAGCCCCATACACCGATAAGAAGGTACATTGGGATAAGCGCAACCTCGTAGAACATAAACATGGTGAAGAGGTCAACAGAAATGAAGAAACCAAACACACCAATTGAGAGGAGGTAGAACCACATAAAGAATTGACGTGGTAGTGGATCAATTTTCCAAGATGCAAACACACCTGCGAAAACGATGAACGCTGAAAGCAAAATCATTACCACCGACACACCGTCGACACCAAGAGCCAAGTTGATATTCAATGGAGCATACCAGCACCAGCTACCAGTGAGAAGCATTTGTGCATCGTTGCCGGCACCGCGCTGCTGCAAGAAGTATACTACAAGGTAAACAGCCAAAGCCACCAGCACAGTAGCACCTGTGGCTGCAACGGTTCTAATCGCCTTGATGCCCTTGTTTTGACAAAGAGCGAGTCCCAGAAGAGTAAGGAGTGGGACAATTACGAAATAAATTAATATATTATCGAAAATCATGATCAATTTAATTTAAAGAACCATTGTTTAGATGAGTACACACAACATTGTTACCACTGCAAGCAGCAAGGCTCCCATGAGGTAAACATAAACATAGCTTTGAACATTACCCGATTGCAAGCGACGGATTGCAAAGCTGCAACTGTTGGTGAGGTCGCCGAGAAGGTTGAAGAAACCATCGATGCAGTGACGGTCGAACCAAGCGATAGGCTTGCAAATCTTTTGGAAGATCACCTTGTGGGTAATGAACTGATAGAATTCGTCCATGTAGAAGCGACGGTAAGCAGCTTCCCACAAACCACTGCAAGCATTCTTCATGCGAGTTGGAAGTGGATTTTCCTTGTAGTAGAGCTTGAATGCGAGACCGATACCCACAAGAGCGACACATACACTTGAAATAGCCACTGTCCAATTGGTGTGAGTGTGAAGTGCCTTTCCATCAACTGACACGAGTTCACCGAATGGAACAAGACCTGCTACAACAGAGATAGCTGAGAGCACAACCAAAGGCAGGCTCATGGTCCAAGGACCTTCGTGTGGAGTGGCATGACCTTCATGCACTTCGTGTTCTTTCCAGTGGAAAATGAGGAAGTAGATACGGAACATGTAGAATGCTGTCATACCTGCAACCATCGACATCCACAAGCCCCAAACAAGGCCTTTTTCGTAGCAAGCCACGAGAATTTCATCCTTTGAGAAGAAACCAGCAAATGGTGGAATACCAGCAATAGCCAAACAGCCAATGAGGAATGCCCAGTTGCTGATAGGCATATACTTACGCAAACCGTGCATTGCACTGTTTTCATTGCTGTGAACAGCGTGAATCACTGCACCGGCAACAAGGAAGAGCAATGCCTTGAACATTGCGTGTGTGAAGAGGTGGAACATTGAAGCCATATAGCCAAGACCAGCTTCTTCACCATGACCAGCAGCGGTGCTAACACCGAGCGCGGTCATCATATAAGCAATTTGAGAAAGAGTTGAGAATGCGAGCGCACGCTTGATATCGCTTTGCACGCAAGCCACTGCAGCAGCATAGAATGCGGTGAATGCGCCAGTCACAGCCACCACGGTGATAGCTACATCGCAAATCACATAGAGTGGGAACAGACGAGCAACCAAGAACACACCGGCAACAACCATGGTAGCAGCGTGAATCAACGCAGATACTGGGGTTGGACCTTCCATCGCGTCTGGCAACCAGATGTGCAATGGATACATTGCCGATTTACCAGCGCCACCGATGAAGATGCAGATGAGTGCAAGTGGCAAGGCTGGCATCTTGAAGAATGTGACACCTGCAAGTGCTGATGAAATCGCTTCAGGGTTCTTGAGCAACATTGAGAAACTCAAAGCACTCTCTCCTTCAGGAACGAGGCTTGTGAGGATGCTCACTGCGTAACCCAAAACAATCACACCGAAGAGGAAGAAGAAGTCGGCCAAACGAGTGACGATGAACGCCTTCTTCGAAGCGTGAATAGCTGCTGGAGAGCTATAATAGAATCCGATGAGAAGGTAAGATGAAACACCTACCATTTCAAAGAATACGAAAATCTGGAAAATGTTGGTAGCAACTACCATACCGAGCATTGAGAATGTAAACAATGCGAGGAATGCATAGTAGCGTTGGAAACCTTTTTCAGCATTACCGTGGTGGTCGCTCATGTAACCCAAACTATAAAGGTGTACGAAGAACGAAATTGTGGTAATGACGATAAGCATCATCGCTGAAATCGGGTCGAGTTCGAAACCAATATTAGCCATCACCTTATCACCAAGGTTAAGCCAGTTCCAATCAGCTACAACTACGGTTTGACGAACACCATCGGCAATCTGACCTTGACCAGTTCCGAAGAAATAGGTAAGTGCGACGCCATAGGCAAGAACAGTGGTAACACCCTGTCCGATTACGCCAAGAACACCGGTCAGCTTACGGCCCATCTTCACGCCAGCAAGTCCCAAGAAAAGGAACATGAGCAATGGAAGGGCAACAACTGCAATTGTTATATTAAAATCCATAATTCTTTAGAACTTCAATTTAGAGATTTGATTAATGTCCACCTTCTTAGCAATGCGGAACACATTGATAACGATAGCCAATGCAATAGCAGTTTCGGCTGCTGCAATCGCAATTGCAAACAGGGCGAAGAACATGCCATCCATCTGGTTAGGGAACAAATATCGGTTAAACACTGCAAAATTGATGTCGACCGAGTTGAGCATGAGCTCGAGCGAAATCAGAATTGCGATCATATTCTTACGGGTAATGAAACCGTAGATGCCACAGCCAAACATGATGAGGCTGGGAACAAGATACATTAAAATATTAATATCCATTATTTCCTCCTCCTACATTAACGACGGCGTGCAACTACTACACCACCAATAATACATGCTAATAACAACACACTCACGGCCTCAAATGGGAGCAAGAGACCAAACTTGTCACTGTTGAGCAATGCTTTACCAATCTGCTCGATACTGTAGTCGCCGGCAGGCAACAACTTCTGCGCACAGAATTGTCCATAGCTAAACAATGCGTAGCTGCATACAGCTACACCGGCAACGGCTGCCGAAATACCCATAACTCGCTTCTGTGAAGTGAGAGGTTCTGCTTCCTTGCCTGGTTTTTGAGTAAGCATAATCGCAAACACAAACAGCACAAGGATACCACCAGCATAGACGGCAATTTGCACAGCACCCAAAAACTCAAAATCGAGTTGGAAATAAACGAGTGCAGTAGCAAAAAGCACAAACAGCAGGTAGGTAGCTGAACGCAATATCTTACGAGTAGTAACCGCCAGTACCGAGAACACGATAATTGCAAGCGCAATTATGAAATACAAAATAATATTTCCTACTGATTCCATGTTTATTTGTTTTCTTTATTTTCTGATTTGTTTTCTGGTGCCTCGGCGCTTGGAGCTGCGGCAGCAGGCTTGGTAGCCTCTTCGGCCTTTTCTGCAGGAGCAGCGGCAGGGGCTGCAGCAGGTGCGGCTGGCTTAGCTACTGGAGCGGGAGCAGGTTTCTCCTTCTCGGGCAGATAGTTCAATTGTTTAATCAACGCTTCGCGACGGAACACTGATTGCTCGAAGTCGTTGCTGAACTCGATAGCCTTGAAAGGACAAGAAAGTACGCAAAGGTCGCAGAATGTGCAGCTTCCAAGGTCGTACATATATTTTTCGAGTTTCATTTTCTTTTTGCCGTTTGGCAGATCTACCATCTTTGTGGTAATTTGGATAGTTCCATTTGGGCAATTGCGTTCACACGTTTTGCAGCCAGTACATTTATGGTAACCCTCCTCATCGTATACGAACTGGAGAGTAGCCCTAAACCTTTCTGAGATTTGCAAAGTATCTCGGTTTTCGGGGTACTGTTCAGTCACTTTTTTGGTCACGAGTTCCTTACCCGTCACCTCCATACCCTTTATCAGGCTGTAAGTGCCCTTAAAAAGAGAAGAAAAATACTCCTTAATGCTCATAAGTAATATAAGTCAATGTCAAATCTATATCTATACCGCAGTTCTTATTATGAATTGGATACATCCCCGACCGGTATAGTATCGGGGATATCCAATCGTTACAAGTATCTTTTCTATTAGCGCTCTACCTGACCGCCGAGGATATCGAGCAATTCGGTAGTAATGCCTTGCTGACGGAGCTTGTTGTATTCAAGGTTAAGCTCTTCAAGCAATTCCTTAGCATTGTCGCTTGCTGTCTGCATTGCCATCACACGGGAAGCCTGCTCTGAAGCACAACTTTCAGTGAACACTTCTTGCATCATTGAGCGAATGTAGAGTGGCAACACGCTATTGAAAATCGAGTTTGCGTCGGGTTCGAAAATACATGGCTGATTTGCCGCCTTTTTGTCGGCATTAGCCACGAGTGCCTCATAGCTCACGGGCAACATTTGGTCGCAAGTGGCAATTTGGCGACTGGTGCTCTTGAAATGCATATACACGAGATTCACCTGATCGAAAGTACCATCGAGGTAACCAGTGCGAAGCATATCGGTGAAGTCATGAAGTTCGTCAGCATTGCTGCGAGTGTTGTAAGGCACATCACAAACTGTGAACGAAGGATTCTTCACTGAATGAAGAGCTTTTGTCATCTTCTTACCAACGGGAATAATCGTTATAGCAACATCCTTGCCGTATTTCTCCTGAGTTGCTCGCACGGTTTCAAGCAAAAACTTGCCCACATAAATATTGAAGGCACCACACAAGCCATCGTCGGAACCAAAGGCAACCAAAGCCACCTTCTTCACATCGCGCACAGCAATCAATGGCGAAGAAAATTCAACATCGGTAGCGAGCAAGTGGCCAATCACACTCTGCACCATATTGCGATAAGGCAAGAGGCGTTGGAGTTGAGTGGTGAACTTGTGCATCTTGGCCGATGAAATCATCTTCATCGCACTTGTAGTCTTCTGAGTGGATGAAACCGAACCAATTCTACTTTTGAGTTCTCGTAATGTTGACATATAATTCTTTATTCTCCTTAATCAATATTAATCCACATTCGGATTAAGCAGTGTATTTACCAGCGATTTCAAGTGCTGCTGCTTTAAGTTTTTCTTGAACATCTTCATCAATCTTACCACTCTTCAATACATCGAGCACATCAGCTTGATGCTTAGCGTGGAGATATTGGATGAAGAGCTTTTCAAACTCTTGCACCTTGTCCATTGGCACCTTTTCGAGCAAGCCGTTCACACCGCAATAGATAACAGCAACTTGTTCTTCAACAGCCACTGGCTCGTATTGAGGTTGCACGAGCAGGCGCTCGTTCTTGCGACCGGTGTCGATAGTGCGAGCAGTCACAGGGTCGATATCACCACCAAACTTGGTGAATGATTCGAGTTCGCGGAACTGTGCTTGGGCAATCTTCAGCGTACCGGCAACCTTCTTCATACACTTAATCTGTGCATTACCACCCACACGAGATACAGAGATACCTACGTTAACTGCAGGGCGGATACCATTGTTGAACAATGAAGATTCAAGATAAATCTGGCCGTCGGTAATAGAAATCACGTTAGTTGGGATGTAGGCCGATACGTCGCCTGCCTGAGTTTCGATAATTGGCAGTGCGGTGAGTGAACCACCACCCTTCACCATTGGTTTCAAAACTTCTGGAAGGTCGTTCATAGCAGCAGCTACTTCCTGGTTATCATTGATTTTTGCAGCGCGTTCCAAGAGGCGGCTGTGCAGGTAGAAGATATCACCTGGGTAAGCTTCACGACCAGAAGGACGCTTCAAAATCAGAGAAATTTCACGATATGCAACGGCTTGCTTCGACAAGTCGTCGTATACAACAAGTGCATCGCGTCCAGAATCGCGGAAGAATTCACCGATTGCGGCGCCCGCGAATGGAGCATAGTAGCGCATGGCAGCAGAGTCGGCAGCGGTAGCGGCAACTACGATAGAATATGGCATTGCACCGTGTTGAGTAAGTTCATTCACGAGTGTAGCCACAGTAGAAGCCTTCTGACCGATTGCTACATAGATGCAATATACAGGCTTTCCAGCCTCGAATCCAGCTTTCTGGTTGATAATAGTGTCGAGAGCAATCGCAGTTTTACCAATCTGGCGGTCGCCAATGATAAGCTCACGCTGACCACGGCCGATAGGAATCATCGAGTCGATTGCTTTCAAACCGGTTTGCAATGGTTGGTTCACAGGCTGGCGGAAAATTACACCAGGAGCCTTGCGTTCCAATGGCAAACGAAGCAATTCGCCTTCAATAGGTCCTTTGCCGTCGATTGGCTCACCCAACACGTTGATTACACGGCCAAGCAGACCTTCACCAACAGGAATAGACGCGATTTGACCAGTACGGGTAACTTTCATACCCTCCTTCACTGAGTCTACCTTGTCCATAAGGATGACACCGACATTGCTTTCTTCAAGGTTCATAGCCACGCCAGTCACACCGTTTTCAAACTCAACGAGTTCGTTAGCCTCTACATTGTCGAGACCATACACGTGTGCCACGCCGTCACCTACCTCGAGCACTGTACCAACTTCCTCAAACGACACCTTTTGTTGAACGTCGCTGAGTTGCTGTTTCAGTATTTCAGATATTTCACTTGGGTTTATCATCTCACTTTTAACTTAGGAGTTTTAAACGCAGTTTCTTTAATTCATTTTTAATTGATGCGTCAAGCACCATACCGTCGACACTGACAGTGAAACCACCGATAAGGTCGTTGTCAACCTTCACGGTTTGCTCCATCGTCTTGTCGCCGAGCTGACGCTTCACCACATCCAGAATACCGCTGATTTCGTTGTCGGCCAATTCAATGGCGGTAACGATTTCAACGCTGGCGATCCCAAAGGCCTCGCGATAGAGTTTCAAGTAAGCCAGGGCCATGGAACGCAGGAAAGAGGCACGATTCTTCTCAATAACGAGCAATATGAAGTTCTCGAGTGTGCTGCCGGCTTTAGCACCAGCGGCAGTCAAGAGCACTTTTTCCTTTTCATCGACAGCGATAAACGGATTGTTGACAGCTGCCTTCAAAGCTGGCATTTCGTCGAAGCTGGCGAGCAATTGCTTCATCTCAGCATAAATCTGAGCCTGTTCGCCTTTTTCGACTGCCACCTTAAAGAGGGCTTTTGCGTATCGATTGGGAATAAGTCCGTCGTTCATATTACTAATTAGTTTTTAGACTCAACCTCGTTCAACAATTTTTCAACCAGTGAGCGTTGTGCTTTGTCGTCGGCCATGTTCTGGCGAACAACTTGCTCTGCAATTTGAAGTGCATAAGCACTAACTTCCTGGCGCAATTGCTTCTCAGATTCCTTGCGAGCTTGGTCGATAGCTACCTGAGCGGCATCAGTCACTTTCTTCGCTTCTACAGTGGCAGCAGCTTTAGCCTCTTCAATAAGTTGAGACTTCATCTTTGCTGCATCGCGAAGTATGTCGGCTTGTTGCTTTCTTGCTTCAGCAATCACTTGGTCTGCTTCAGCCTTGGCATTGTCGAGGTGAGCTTTCGCCTCTTGTGCATAAGCCACGCCCTTGTCGATCAAGTCGGCGCGTTCTTCCATCGATTTGATGATGAAAGGCCATGCATACTTTGCCAGGATGAAATACAGGCACGCAAATGCCAAAAACATCCAGAAAACCAAGCCAAACTCAGGCTTAAACAGTTCCATTGTTAACTATAAATTGGTTGACAATTAGAGGAACAACGCAAGAATACAAACGATGAGTGCGAAGAATGCAACACCTTCGATAAGCGCTGCGATCACAATCATGTTACTACGAATATCACCAGTAGATTCAGGTTGACGTGCGATAGCTTCCATAGCTGCACCACCAATTTTACCGATACCACCATTGAAAGAAATACCACCAACTAC
>JAUNNJ010000025.1:0-17627 GCA_030531495.1 Bacteroidales bacterium | reverse complement strand
CTGTAATATAGGAACGAATAACTTAGAAGTCAACTTACCAATACCGATACCAGCTGCTACTGCTGCGATACCTGCGCCGATTGCTGCACCAAGAGCTGCGAGAGCTTCAGCTGCTAAAATCATACTTAACATAGTCTTTTAGTTTTAAATGTTTTTTATTTTTTGTTATTAATTTATTCTGTAATTTGTTCGTGTTCAGCAGCATGGTGCTGTGGATGCGCCATGAAGATGAACATCGTAGAAAGGATGGTGAACACATAAGCTTGAATGAAGCTCACCAATGTGTCGAGCAAGAGCATGAAAAGCGAGAATGCCAATGAGAACACTGAAGTGGCAGCACCAACTGCAGCTCCAAACAAACCTCCAAAAATGAAGATAAGCGAGAAGAACACAATCACCACCATGTGACCGCCCATCATGTTAGCGAAAAGACGAATCATCAGTGCGATTGGCTTGGTGAATATACCAAAAATCTCAATCACTGGCATCAATGGCAATTTAAGTGCCACTGGCACATCTGGCCAGAAAATTTCTTTCCAATACTCTCTATTACCTGTGAGGTTGGTCACAAGGAATGTGGCTACTGCAAGCACCAAAGTCACTGCCAAGTTACCGGTAAGGTTAGCGCCACCAGGGAAAATCACAATAAGGCCCAACAAGTTCATCGTAAGGATGAAGAAGAAGCAAGTCAGCAAATATGGTCCATATTTTGGAGCTTCCTTACCCATGATTGGGCGAATTGTGTCTTGATATACGAATTCAACAACAAATTCAAGCGCCGCAGTGAATTTGCGAGGCGATTTCATGTTGTGCTTCTTATACCAGTTCCTGATGCTGAACACCATTAATATCACAACCAGGGCTGAGATAAAAATGCCGGCAGCGTTTTTGGTAATTGAAAAATCAAGTGGCCTATATTCTTTGCCTTCCGCATCCTTACCCACTACTTTGCCCTTATTATCGCCTTTTTCAGCGATATAGAAGCCATCGCAGGTACCGCCGTCAGTCACCTTGCTTGACATGAAACAGTGTACACCATTTTCTTGGTCAAGCACGATGATAGGCAATGGAATGCGCATGCTGTGATTGAATGGAACCTCCCAGCCATATGCATCGCCCAAGTGTTCGAAAATTGTCTCCTTGGGGTCGAACTTCTTGTCACCAATATGCTCGCGGTGCTTGGCAGCTTCCATATAACCGAAAGCCAAAAGCCCCACTATCACAAAAGCGACTATTGCTGTAATTACCTTTTTCATCACATTATATTAATATAGACACACCGACACCACATTGCTATTGATATCAGCCACCCCACCTGCGATTTCACGCTTTTCGCTTTCACCATTTTCAAGCACATAAGTCATAGTGCCAGGCACGAGCGAAGAGATGAGGGCTGCGTGACCCTTGAGCACTTGGAAAGAGCCAAGAGCACCTGGCAAAGTAACCGAATCAACGGTTCCTTCAAACTCAATCTTTTCAGCTGATATAATTTTGAGTGTCATGTAAATTAAATTTTCGTTAGATGGAAAATCTGATTATTATTTAATGCTTTCAAGCATCTTCTTACCCTTGGCGATTGCATCGTCGATTGTACCCACATTGAGGAATGCCTGTTCTGGGAGATCGTCGACTTCACCATCGAGAATCATCTTGAAACCACGGATAGTTTCGTTCAATGGAACCATAACGCCAGGAACGCCGGTGAACTGTTCAGCCACAAAGAATGGTTGAGAGAGGAAGCGTTGAGCGCGACGAGCACGTGATACCACGAGTTTATCGGCATCGCTCAATTCATCCACACCGAGGATGGCGATAATATCTTGAAGTTCTTGATACTTCTGCAACAAGTGGATTACTCGTTGAGCCACATCATAGTGTTCTTGACCGATGATGTGTGGGTCCATAATACGAGAGGTTGAAGCCAATGGGTCAACCGCTGGATAAATACCAAGCTCGGTAATCTTACGGCTCAACACAGTGGTTGCATCCAAGAAGTTGAAGGTAGTAGCAGGAGCAGGGTCGGTCAAGTCGTCGGCAGGCACATACACAGCCTGAACAGATGTGATAGAACCGCTCTTGGTAGAAGTAATACGCTCTTGGAGCTTACCCATTTCAGAAGCAAGAGTTGGTTGATAACCTACTGCAGAAGGCATACGTCCAAGAAGTGCAGACACCTCAGAACCAGCTTGGGTGAAACGGAAGATGTTGTCCATAAACAAGAGGATATCCTTACCACCACCATCTTGGTCGCGGAACTGTTCTGCAACAGTAAGACCAGACAGAGCCACACGCAAACGTGCACCTGGAGGTTCGTTCATCTGACCGAACACGAGGGTGGCTTGTGATTGTTCCACTTCTTTCATGTCCACATCGTCAAGGTTCCATTCGCCCTTGGCCATGTTTTCCTTAAACTTATCACCATACTTGATAACACCGCTTTCGATCATTTCACGAAGCAAGTCGTTACCTTCACGAGTACGTTCACCAACACCGGTAAACACTGAGAAACCATTGTGACCGCGTGCGATGTTGTGGATAAGCTCCATGATAAGCACGGTTTTACCTACACCGGCACCACCAAACAAACCAATCTTACCACCCTTAGAGAATGGTTCGATAAGGTCGATTACCTTGATACCTGTGTACAAAATCTCTTGCGAGATAGAAAGATCGGCAAAAGAAGGAGCCGGTTGGTGAATAGCGCGACGATCGCCACCCTTCATATCTTGAAGGTGGTCGATGGGCTCGCCAATCACATTCAGCAATCGTCCTTTCACCTGTTCGCCAGTGGGCACAGAGATGGGCTGTCCGAGGTTTTTCACCTTGGTGCCACGTTGGAGGCCATCGGTACTGTCCATTGCGACGCAGCGCACGGTGTTTTCACCAATGTGTTGCTCCACCTCCAAGATGATTTCAGTTCCGTCGTGACGTTCTACCGACAAAGCGGTATAAATGTCGGGCACAACAGAGCCTTCGCCATCAAAAGTAATGTCGACCACTGGTCCAATTACTTGGGTGATTTTTCCATAATTATCAGCCATAATCACGAAAATACTTTTGTTATAGTTTATTAATTAATTTATTGTCGATTGTAATATTAGAAGTGCAGACCAAATGACACGCAGAGTGCCATGAGCACGAGGTTGAACAAGCCAAGTGGCATGAGATACTTCCACTCGAGCTTAAGCATCTGGTCGATACGAACACGTGGGAACGACCAACGAATCCACATGAATACGAACGACATGAAGAACGCCTTACCCAAGAACCATACTGGAGATGGGATGTAGTCCATCACAGTGTTGAATGCATCAAGACCAGAAATGTGCAATGGCATCCAGCCGCCCAAGAAAAGGAGAGCTGCAATACCACTCACGATAAAGAGGTTGAGGTATTCTGCCAAGTAGAAGAAACCGAAATGGATACCAGAATATTCAGTGTGATAACCTGCGGTAAGTTCGTGCTCTGCTTCAGGAAGGTCGAATGGGCCACGGTTGTTTTCAGCATTTGCAGCGATGATATAAATCACGAATGCAATAATTGCTGGAATATGACCTGTGAAGATAAACCATCCGTCCTTTTGTGCTTCAACAATTCCAGAAATGCTCATTGTGCCAGCAAGGCAAATAACTGTCATCATAGCAATGCCGGTAGAAATTTCGTAGCTCACCATCTGGGCGCCACTACGCATCGCACCGATGAGGGTATACTTGCTGTTACTTGACCAACCTGCAAGGAGAATACCGAGCACGCCAATTGAAGAAACTGCTGCGATGAAGAACACACCAATGTTCATATCAATCATCTGCAAACCGTTACCCCAAGGCAAGCAAGCAAACATCAGCATTGATGCCACTACCACAAAATATGGGGCAAGCATAAAGAGCAAGCGGTCGGTGTCCCAGAGGGTAATCAACTCCTTGGTGAGGATTTTAAACACATCGGCGAACACCTGGAGCAAGCCCCAAGGACCCACACGCATAGGGCCAAGGCGGCATTGAATCCAACCGCACACTTTGCGTTCGTAGAAAATGTAGATAATTGCAATCACTGAATACATCAGCAGCAAAGCCACACCCACGAGTGCACATTCAATAGTGGTGGCCAACCATTGAGGCATCACGCCTAAAAGAAGGTCATTAATCCACTTGGTGACTATTCCAAAGTCAAACATATCTTTTAAATATCTTTTGAGTTTCTAATTCAAGTTAATAATTAGCGGTCGATATCAGGAATCACATAGTCGAGAGATGCTGTGATAGTGATAAGGTCGGCAATAAGATTGTCCTTACATGTGAGGTCTACCACACCCACAAGGTTGAAGCATGGGCTCTGGAAGTGTATGCGGTAAGGATGCTGGAATGGCTTGCCTTCGCCGTCGCTTTCGAGATAGACACCGAATGCACCACGGCTGGCTTCCACTTGTTGATACCAGTGACCTGCAGGCAACTTGATAATCTTAGGCACCTTTGCACAGAATTCGCCTTGGTGACCTTCCTTGTCCATCATGTCGCAGCACTGACGCAAAATCTTGATACTCTGCTCCATTTCCTTCATACGAACCATATAGCGGTCGAAGCTGTCACCATTTTCATAAACGACCTCATCAAATTCCACTTCATTGTAGAGTGAATATGGTTGGGTCTTGCGAACATCACAGTGGAAACCAGATGCACGGCCGGAAGGGCCTGTAATAGCATAGCTCTTAGCGTCTTCAAGTGAAAGAGTACCAACGTCTTTCATACGACCAAGAGCAATCACATTGCCAGAGAAGAGTTTGTGATATTCAGGAATTGCCTTTTCTATCACGTCGCAAGCGTTGCGAACATCTTTTACAAAATCAGGATGCACGTCGCGAACCACACCGCCAATGGTGTCGTAGCTCATCGACATACGAGCGCCACAAGTCTTGTCGAAAATATCATAAATCAGTTCACGTTCACGGAAGCCGTAGAAGAATGCGGTTGTTGCACCCTGGTCCATGGTCAAACAGCCATACGACAAGAGGTGGCTTGACAAACGCATCAATTCGTCCATCATCATACGGATAACTTCTGCACGGTGAGGAACTTCAATGCCAAGAGCCTTTTCAATACAGAGGCAAGTGGCGTGACGGTTCATGTGAGCACCCATATAGTCCATACGTTCAGTATAGAGAAGCATTGATGGATAAGTGAGGTCTTCACACAATTTTTCAATACCGCGGTGAATATAACCAGAAACCACATCCACCTTTTTCACAACTTCACCGTCGATAGCGGCACGATAGCGCATCACACCGTGAGTTGATGGGTGTTGAGGTCCCACATTAATGACATATTCGTCTGGACCAAACACTTTTTTGTCCACACGCTTGATTTCGCCCTTTTCATCTTCAACGAGAGCGTAAGTGTCGTCTTCGTTTTCTTCTGCTTCAAGGCGAAGTGGGTTCAATTCTGGATTCGCATCATAGTCCTTGCGCAACGGGTAGCCAACCCAGTCGTTGCGAAGGAAGAAGCGACGCATATCAGGGTGATTGATGAATTCAATGCCGAAAAAGTCGTAAACTTCACGCTCTTGATAGTTGGCAACTGCCCAAACATCACTCACTGTATGCAATCTTGGGGTTTCACGGTCGGTGGTAGCCACTTTCACGTGAATCATTTCTTGAGTCTCGGTATTGGTCAAGTAATACATGCAACCCAACGATTCTTTCCAGTCCACACCTGCCACGGCATTGAGCAAATCGAAGTGAAGTTCTTCTTTCAATGCCTTAGCGAGGGCATGCCAGTTTTCATCGGGCACATTTACCAGCAGCAATTCGCCACTTTCATCGAATGTAGCCGATGGACAAAGTGCGCTGATTTTTTCTTGTATATTCGCCATATAAATAATGTATATATATACTTATAGTTCTTGTTATCGAAATCAATTATCTCTCGAGCACTGGTGCCTTGCTCTCTTCAGCCAAACGCATGTGTTCGGCACGCAATGCGCTGTCTTTTTCTGCAGCAGCTTTTGCTTCAAAGAATTTAGCACGTGCTTCCTTACGGTTATGACCACCGAAGAATTTAGATGCCTTAATCTTGCGTTGAAGTTGCATCAAGCCATAGAACATAGCTTCAGGACGTGGAGGACAACCAGGCATATACACATCCACAGGGATGATTTCATCAATGCCCTTTACCACACAGTAGCTCTTCTTGAATGGACCGCCCGAAACGGTGCAGCCACCACAAGCAATCACATACTTAGGCTCAGCCATCTGTTCATAGAGGCGAACCAAAGCAGGAGCCATACGGTAGGTAATAGTTCCCTGACACATGATATAGTCGCTCTGACGTGGAGAGTTACGAGCCACTTCAAAACCGAAGCGTGCCATATCGTAACGGGCAGCACCCAGACACATAAACTCAATTGCACAGCAACTTGTACCGAAGCAGAATGGCCACAGCGAATTGGCGTGACCCCATTGCATCAGTTGATCAAGCTTACCTACTACAATGTTAGCACCAGCAGCATTCAATTCTGCAACGAGGCTGTCGATATACTCGTTGTCCTTGAATTCTTCGTGCTTGATACCTTTGATTTTTGGGCTTTTTATTTCCATTCAAGAGCTCCTTTCTTCCAGGCATAAGCCAGACCTAAAACTAAAATCACGAGAAATGTTCCTACAGCGAGCAATGCAGAAGCAGCGAGTTCCTTACAGATGGTTGCCCATGGGAAAAGGAACACGGTTTCAACATCAAACATCAAGAAAAGAATGGCAAACAAGTAGTAGCCAACATGGAATTGTGCCATACTATCGCCACGAGTTGGCATACCGCACTCGTAGGGTTCACCTTTCTTCTTTGTGTAGGAGCGTGGCGCAATAAGCCACGCAATAATCAAGGCAGCAGCAACCAACACCACGCCGGTGATAGCGGCTGTCACTGCCAAGGTAGTACTTTGAATACCGATTAAAACCATAATTTATATTCGTATCAATTTAAATATTCAAAAAAAAAGAAAATGAGCCAGCGGCATTATTAACAACCCGGACTCATCTAATCATGGAGAACTTTTTTACTACAGCATACAATACATCATTTTTTTTCGCCGAATCTGCGAAAATCAATTGAGCCTGTATGTCTAATAAAATCAACTTTTGTTGCATCTCCGTTATTATTCAATCAACACAAACAATTCACAATCAGCACCCTATCACAATTTTTGTATCTAAAATGCCGATATGAACTTATTTTGCTCTGCAAAGATAATAAAAATTTGCCGATTACTGAAGGAAAAAGCCGACTAATTTTGTGATTTTTTCACACTTAAATACACGCACGCGAAAAAGGGTAAACCTCCTAACCACTTTTTTTGCAAAAATCACTACAATTAGTGATTGCAGACTCACCAAAAAAGATGTAATTTTGCAAGCATGAAAATAACATCGTTTTTCATTTCACTACTATTGGCCACAATGTCGCTCTATGCACAGGCTTCATCCACTGCCGACACGCTCCGTCTGCAGGATGTCACAGTCACAGCCATCAAGCAAGGGACCGACATTCACAGCCTTGCCTCTTCCGCATCCGAAATTCGCCGTGCCGACATTGAGCGCGGTGGCATTGCTGGAGCAAAAAGTGCGGCCGATATGGTGCCCAACATCTACATCCCCGACTATGGCAGCCGAATGACCTCCACCATTTATGTGCGTGGACTCGGCACTCGCATCGACCAACCCGCACTCGGCATGAATGTGGACAATGTACCCATCATGTGCAAGGAGAATTACGATTTCGACATGATGGACATATCCAGAGTGGAAATGCTTCGCGGACCTCAAAGCACTCTGTTCGGACGCAACACAATGGCCGGCGTGATGAACATCTACACCCTTTCGCCTCTCAGCTATTCCGGAACCAGAGCTCTGATTGAATACGGTTCACACAACGCCCACAAATTAGGTGCAAGCCATTACGCAAAAGTGACAAGTGATTTAGGACTCTCACTCAACATTCTCCGCAGCGCCACCGACGGAGAATTCCGCAACGAATACAATCATCAAAACACAGATTGGGAGCAACAAACTGGCGGTCGCCTGAAGCTTGAGTGGAAACCACAAAACAATCTGTTTATCAGCAACATGTTTTCATTTTCCACAAGCCGTCAAGGCGGCTATGCCTACGAGCAGATTGGCAAAAACCAAATCGCCTACAACGACACTTGCTTCTATCGCAGAACTGCCATTCTCGACGGTTTCACAATTAAGAGAAATTTCAAACACTTTTCATTGAGCAGCATCACCAGTTATCAGTATCTCGACGACAATATGACGCTCGACCAGGACTTCACAACCGACCCGTATTTCACCCTCACACAAGCACGAAAAGAGCATGCCGTGACTGAAGACATTGTGGCACGCTCCAGTTCAAGCGGAGCCTATAACTGGTTGGTTGGCGCATTCGGATTCTATCGCCACTACAATATGGACTCGCCCGTCACTTTCAAAGACAAGGGCATCAGCGAGCTGATTGAGCGAAATCGCAATGCCACACTGCCTTCCTACCCCATTTCGTGGGACGGGAGAAACTTTGTACTCGGAAGTGACTTCAAAAACGACACCTATGGCGCAGCGCTCTACCACCAATCAACTTATCAACTTGGCGACTTCACATTCGCTGCGGGCATCCGACTCGACTACGAGCATGCATCACTGAAGTATCACAGCGAAACCCACACCGGCTACACTATTTTCAAAAAGGCATCGGGCGAGAAATATGCCCATGAAGATATCGACATCAACGACAACGGCAAATTATCAAAAGATTTTCTTCAGCTTCTGCCCAAAATCTCCGCCACTTACCACATTGGTGGCGACAAATCGCAGTCGCTCTATCTGAGTGTGGCGAAAGGCAGTAAATCTGGCGGCTTCAACACGCAGATGTTCAGCGATGTGCTCCAACAGAAACTGATGGGCATCATGGGCATAGGTGCAAGCTACGACATCGATGAGGTGGTGAGCTACAAACCCGAAAAAGCATGGAACTACGAAGTGGGTGGCCATTTCGAATTTTGGGAACACCGAATCAAAACCGACGTCAGCGCTTTCTATCTCGATTGCCGTGACCGCCAACTCACCGTTTTCCCCGACGGCACAACCACCGGACGCGTAATGACCAATGCAGGCAAAACTCGTTCAATCGGTGCTGAATTTGCAGCAAGCATCTCTCCCGGGCAAGGAACCACAGTGAACTTGAGCTACGGCTACACCAATGCGAAATTCGTGGAATACAACGACGGTAAAGCCGACTACAAAGACAAGTTCGTGCCCTACAGCCCGAGCCATACGCTCTTCCTCGAAACGCTCCACATGTTCCGATTCGCTAACGGAAGCCAGTGGCTGCGCTCACTCACCGTCGACGCCAACCTCCGTGGCACAGGTGAAATCTACTGGAACGAGGCCAACGATGTGAAGCAGCCGTTCTATTGCCAATTAGGCGCTTCTGCCACACTCGCTGGTGACAACTATTCGCTTGAATTATGGGGCAAAAACCTCACCTCAACAAAGTACAACACATTCTATTTCGTGTCGATTGGACACGCATTCCTGCAACGCGGCCACGGCATTTCCTGTGGTGCAACTTTGAGAATTAATTTTTAACACAAAATACAAACTCTAACTAATAATAAAAAAATGAAACATCTCACTCACATTCTTGCAATTCTAATAATGATTGCCGGCCTCGCCTCTTGTGGCAGCGACTCAAAAGACAATCCAGAACCACCTATCATCATTACCGAAAACCTCGGTCCATCAATGGTGAAATTCTTGAGTATGGACAGCAAGGTGACCAACGACGCTGAATGCGAAGCAGTCATCGACATCAACCCTGCCACCAGCAGACTTCGCCTTACCCTCAAAAATGTGGAATTCCCAACAAAAGGTCAAGCGAATTCTATGGTTATCGACGAAATCGGCTTTAAGGAAGCCGACAAGAAGTACACCATCACCACCACTTCGGCTAAAGGCTCCAACGGCATCAACGTCAGCGGCATCAAAGGCTATTTCAACACCGACAGCCATGCGTATGTGGTTGAGTTCACCGTCGACAACAACTTCAAAGTGGTGCTCACAAGCCAACTCAATCTCTCCGCCAAGCCATCGTCAACAGAAAAGTACTACGCTTTCACCCACAACTTTTTCAAAAACAAGCTCGACGTGATGGAAAGAAATCTTCAAATGTCAATCTACAATGTGAAATTCGTTGAACAGATGCCGACATTGAAGGAGATGATTGTTCGAGTAAACGACACCGACCTCACCAACTATATCACCAGCACCCCCACTGGCTACACCCTGAAAATGGACAAGGTGATTCCATTCTACAAAGAGGGCAACACCGAAACACCGATGGAAACTCGCCCAATGACCAATGTGAAGCTGGAAGTGAATCTCGTGGAACGTGATTTCAGCATCGAATTCGACTGCTTCGGCCTACACTACACCGATAGCGGCAAGCTTCTTTAAGACTTTAGCAGGCGATTAATTATAAAAATAATTAAAAAGGGCGTGATTATCGCAAAAATGTGTGATAATAGCGCTCTTTTCAATTTCAATACACTAAATTTGCACGAAATTTTAAAACCCACAGATGATGAAGAAAATTTTAAGCATATTATCCGTGTTCGCTATGGTAATGGTAATGACCAGCTGTAGCAACGATGAGGGCGGAAAGGGGGGCGATGTAACTCGCTCTATGAAGGTAATCAATCACATTGTAAACACTAAGACATCCGAGGTGATGCCACTCACCACAAGTCAAATCGATTACAAAATCAATCGCGACAACATGACGCTCAGCCTCACTATTCGTGCAAAACTCGACGGCGCGAAAGAGTCGACGGTGGAATTCAAAGACCTCACCATGACTGAAAACAAGGGCGTTTACTCATTCAAGGCAAGCGGCAGCGGTGTGGAAGATTTAAGAGGCAAACTCGACTTCAACGAAGGCACACTTCGCCTCAATTATAACATTGATGGCAAATACCGCGTGATTGCCACCACTCCTGAAGTGTTCAGCACCAAGTGTGCCACTTCATGTGCCTACGGCGAGGGCAAAACATTCTCAAGCAATGCCACAATGTATCAATACAATATTGATACCGAATCACTCACTGCCAAGATGGTGGTGATGGATTTCGTCGACCAATCAGCAAAGCGCACACTTACCAATGTGAAGACTCTGACCGCGGCAAAGGTGACTGTGACCAAAGATGGTTATGTGATTGAAGCAGAAAGTCTGCCTACAACCACCACATACATCCTCAATGGCAAAGCAACCACTACCACCCTCTATCCTATCGCCGACTTGAAGGCCACTATCGATTTGGAAAACGACAAATACGACGCCACCTTCCAATTGGCAAACATCACCATCACCGCAACTGGTGCTATCAACAACTAATTCAACAACAAAAAAATACACAACTCAAATGAAACGCATTTTATTCTCACTTGCAACAGTTCTCACTCTGCTCACCACATCTTGTAATGATGGTGGCGACAACAACTTATATTTCCAAGCCCAGATGGTGAGCCACATCAGCAATGTGGCTGCCACACCCGACGACCCAGGCAAAATGCGTGCCGACGCAGTGGTCTACGAAGTGATTATCGACACAAAAAATATGAAGGCCGACCTCGCTTGCAATGTCATCCTCCCCGACGGAAAGGCGGGCACTGTGGATGTGCGTGGCATGGCTCTGAGCATCGATTCTAAAACCGGTGGCTACTACATCAAGCAAACTGGCGATAGCCGTTCACAAGGCTCGTTTGCAGTGACCAACCTCGCTGGCGTGCTCGACCTTAACCAAAGCGGAATTTCAAAATCTCGCTTCTCATTCATCGTAGAAAAGCACTATCAAGTGAACGCCACCCTCGTCGACCTCGAATTCAAAGATGCTAAAGCAGCCATCACCGACGAAGGCACCGGCACCACTCGCACCATTTCGGGCTGTAATTTCGTGTTCAACATCAACCCCGTGAACGGAATGTCGACAGTGTCTATCACTGGTCTTGACTACGACGGCAACATCGGCAAAACCCGCACGCTCGTGTACGACAATCTTGAATTCAAGCCTTGCTACAATGGTTACGAAATCACTGGCGATCTTCTCTCGCCAAAGAATGAAGGCGAAGCAACTCTCGCGAAGTACAAACTCAAAAAATTCAAGGCCACTCTCCAATTCCTCAACGGTTTTGAAGCATCCTACAGCATCGACGGCATTGGCGATATAAAGGTGGCTCAATAATATTACAATAATCAACTAAACGCATAATTCATTATGAAAAAAATCTTTTCTCTCCTATTGATGGGTATGATGCTGATGGGCATGACTTCGTGCCTCAACGAAGAAACCACCAACGAGGCTACTTTCACAGTGTCGATGTACAATCGCACTATCAATGCTGGTGCTGGCGATGAATCAGAATTCTTCATCAACAACAGTGTGTATCATGTTAACTACGACAAAGGTGTGATTTCGGTAAACGCCACTGTCACTCTCGCTGAAAACAACAACATCCAATTCACTCTCGAAGACCTCAAGCTCACCTCCGACGCCGACAGAGAGGCTTACCGCTTCTCATGTCCTTCATCTACGGCTCAAGGCTTGAACATCACCAACTTCAACGGTCTCATCGACTTGAAGAACGGTTTGGTTTATGTTACATTCAATGCTGGTAGCGACAAGACCGTGCATGCCACTGGGGCGCTCCCATTCATGTTCAATACCACCTCTTACACCGACGACGAAAAAGAGGGGCAGAAATACGAAAACTTCAACTCTCAATACGACTTCCGTATCAACAAGAGCAAAAAGAAAGCTACATTAGTGATTTTCCGCTACATTTCAGGTTATGAAGACAGAGACAATCTGAACAAAATTGCAGTGTTTGAAGATCTTGATGTGGCATTCACCCGCGAAGGCTACAAAATCACCGCAGAAAGCGTGAAATCGAGCATGACCGGCCAAGCCAATGTGAGCGATGCCACACTCACCAATGTTGAGTTCAACATTGTGAACCAAGGCACACACTTCACTGGCAAATACGACAACGGTAGCAAGCATGTGTCAATCGTAGGCGACATGTTCGAAAAAAGGAACTAAACAGAAATCATTGCCCCACATAAAATGGGCTGCGACAAAAAAAAGTCGCAGCCCATTTTTTTAAAAATCGAATCCTCGAAAAATCGAAATATCGAATCCCCGAAGACTCTTTTATAAAAATTTCTTCACACGGAAGTGGCAATAGGGAGCGCCACCCGTCTTTTCATAATATTTCTGCTGGTATTCTTCGCCAATCCAGAAATTGTCCAACGGCAGAATCAGCGTGTTCACCTCGTAGCCCAAGTCGCGCAAGATGTCGGCCACCTCATTGGCTGTGGTGCGCTGCTGTTCGCCGTCGTAGAAAATGCAACTGCGGTATTGCGGACCAATGTCCTCGCCCACGCCGTCGGTCTGGGCAGGGTCGTGGATTTCGAAAAACACTTTGCAGAGGTCGGAATATGCCACTTGCGCCTCATCAAATTCTATCAGCACCGCCTCCACATGCGTAGTGCCATGGTCGCGTACCTCGGCGTAGGAGGGAAACTGCTCCTCGCCGCCAGTGTAGCCCACCAGCGTGCGCTTCACCCCCGCTATCTTGTCCATCTGGTGCTGCACGCCCCAGTAGCATCCGCCGGCAAACACCGCCACGCTCACGCCATCGGGCTTGCGGTAGAGCGAAATTTGCGAACATTGTTCCACGGCAGCCTTCACCATTTCCAGCGCCTTGCCATGTTTCTCCTGAAGGTCGGGATATGCTTTGCCGCGCGCATAGTTGTGCTGCAAATCGTTGTATTTCACCTGCAGCGCAATCGGATTACCCGAATCAATAATCGCCTGCACATAATCGGAATAAGGAATCGACTTATCGTGGGTGAGCAGCCGAAGCGCATTTACCACCCCGACAGGAATACCCGCCGCCAGCAAATCGTCGAAAGTGACTTCAGAATCCTCCACCACATCGTGCAGGAAACCCGCCATCTTCTCCTCATCGGTGTGGCCCATCAGCCCCACAGTCAAGGGATGCAGAATGGCAGGTTGACCTCCACGGTCCACCTGTCCAGCATGCGCCTTCAGCGCAATCTCCAAAGCCTTCTCAATCACATTTCCCATAAAAAAACGCAGAAGATTACCAACTGTAAACGCCCAAGCTCCTTAAATTATCCTGGGCTTTTTCATTGCCTTGAGCAGCCGCCTTCTTGTACCACATAATAGCAGTAGACTTATTTTTTGCCACGCCATCGCCATTTTCATAGGCAACACCCAAATTATATTGTGCCCGAGCAAGGCCCTGCTCGGCGGCAAGGCGATACCACTTCACAGCCTCGGTGTACGACTTCGTAACACCATTGCCATTTTCATAGCAATAGCCCAAATTATTTTGTGCCCAAGCATTGCCTTGCTCGGCGGCGAGGCGATACCACTTCACAGCCTCGGTGTACGACTGCGTAACACCATTACCATTCTCACAGCACCAGCCCAAACAACATTGCGCTTCAGCATGGCCTTGCTCAGCAGCGAGGCGTAACCACTTCACAGCCTCGGTGTACGACTGCTTCACGCCTTCGCCTACAGCATAGCAATAGCCCAAAATATATTGTGCCTGAGCATAGCCCTGTTCGGCAGATTTTTGGTTCCATTTTGCGGCTTCTGCATAATCCTGTGCTGTCCCACGTCCAGAATCATAGCAATAGCCTAAGAAGCATTGGCTCACCATATCGCCAGCCTCTGCTTCTTCTTTCAGCTTTGCAAGCGCTTGTTTATACAAGCCATTGGCCTTAGTATAGTTAGCAGCCACACCTTTACCTTTATCATAGTACACTCCCAATAGGTACAGCCCTACTGCATCGCCTTGGTCGGCACTTTTTTGCGCCCACTTCACGGCTTCTTTATAGTTCTTCTTCACTCCATTAGTGCCATTTGAATAGCATCCTGACACCATGGCTTGTGCGCGGGCATCGCCTGCCTGTGCTTTTGCCACGAGTTCGGCATCGTTAGGGAGCTTCACTTGCTGGGTGGTCTTTGCTTTTGCTCCACCATTCGATTTCTTCTTCTGTGCTTCAGCGCCGACGAAGCAAACCATCAGCACCAACAATAAGCACAATACCTTTTTCATCGTTCGTATTCTTTATTTTAATTATTAATATTTCCAAAACATTGTAGGGATTTCACCAACTGTAATACCGAACCATCTTGCTTATCACAACTGTGCGATGCGCGCCTTGGTGGCTTCGAAGTCGGCGATGAGGTCGTGCATGATTTGGGAGATTGGCTTTACCGCTTTGATGGCGCTGGCGATTTGGCCAATTTCCAATTCGCCATTTTCAATGTCGCCTTCGAAGATGCCACGCTTCGATGCTGCACGGCCGAGCAATTCACGCAATTCATCGGCTTCAGCGCCACGGTTTTCGGCTTCTGCAATTTTGGTGTAGAGTTCGTTTTTTATCAATCGTGTGGGCGAAATCTTCTTCAATGCCAGCATGGTGCCGTCTTCGCCAAGGCCCACGCAAAGTTGCTTGAAGGCATCGCTTGCCGAACTTTCCTCGCTCACGGCAAACAAGGTGCCAATCTGCACACCTTCTGCACCAAGCGCCATGGCAGCCAACATCGCCTTGCCCGAGCCGATGCCACCAGCGGCAATCAGCGGCAGCGAAATGGCTTCGCGCACCTGCGGAATGAGAGCCATAGTGGTGGTCTCTTCACGGCCGTTGTGGCCGCCGGCTTCAAAACCTTCAGCCACCACAGCGTCGACGCCAGCCTCTTCGCATTTCTTGGCAAACTTGCTGCTCGACACCACATGCGCCACCTTGATGCCTGCTTCGTGGAAGCGCGCAGTGTATTTCTTGGGGCTGCCAGCAGAGGTGAACACAATTTTCACGCCCTTTTCTATGATGATTTCAATCAAGCGTTCGATTTCGGGATACATCAGCGGTATGTTGATGCCCCAGGGTTTATCGGTGGCAGCGTTCATCTTGTCGATGTGCTCGATGAGGGTTTCGGGATGCATACTGCCTGCACCCAACAGACCGAGTCCGCCGGCATTGCTCACAGCAGCCGCAAGGCGCCAGCCACTACACCACACCATACCACCAGCAATCACTGGATACTGGATTCCAAAAAGTTCTGTCACACGATTTGCTTTCATAGTTTTTGCTTTTCTTTGATTATAATAAACACATTAATAAACAAAGATACAAAATTTTCGGCATCTTGCTTCTAAAATCCCACAAAAAACGAAAAATCCAATCTCCAAACTCTGTTTTTGCAGAAATAAAATAAATTCGCTAACTTTGTGGTACACTAAATTATATATGGGACAAAAAAGTACATACGACGAAGCACTGATTGTGGAGCAACTCCACCACCAAGATACGGTGAGCGCTGCATTCAGCAAAGTGATTGAGCACTACTCTCAACCGCTTTACTGGCAAATTCGCCGCATGGTTATCGACCACGACGACACCAACGATGTGCTCCAAAACACCTTTATCAAGGCTTGGACCAACATCGGCAACTTCCGTGGCGACGCCAAACTCTCGACATGGCTCTACAAAATTGCCGTGAACGAGAGCATCACCTTCATCAACAAGAAAAAGGTGCAAAACAATATTTCGCTCGACGACGACTCCTCATTCCTTACCAACAATCTGGAAGCAGACAAATATTTCGACGGCGACGAAGCACAAATCAAACTGCAAAAAGCCATCGCTACACTCCCCGACAAGCAACGCCTGGTGTTTAACATGCGCTACTACGACGAGATGAAATACGAAGACATGAGCGAGATTTTAGGCACTTCGGTGGGAGCGCTCAAAGCATCGTATCACCATGCAGTGAAAAAAATTGAAACATTTTTTGCCGATGAGGATTAAACCTTTTCTATTTACTTAAGTCAAACAAACGCTATGAAACAAGAAGACTCCAAAATATTGAGCAAGTTGGGTAAGCAACCGGGGTTCAAGACCCCGGACAATTACTTCAACGATTTTGCAAAAAATCTCGCTGAAAAGTTACCAGAGGTAACCATTACAGAAGTGAAACAAAAGCCTAACATGTGGGTGAGAGTTCGTCCCTACGTATATATGGCTGCTATGTTTGCTGGCATTTTCTGCATGATTCAGGTGTTCAACCATTTCAATGGCAGTTCCAACACACAAAACCCTATGGCAAAAGGCCAGCTCGGCGGTACCGAGGTCGTTGTAGGCAATGGTGGCGACACCACCGTACGCAACTATCGCGACAGTGTGCAAAGCAGCCTGATGAATATCGAAACTGTGGACCAGACCAAGTAAGCTAAAACTAACTCATATTATACTTTCACTAATTCCCGTAACATTTCATCAACCGATGGGGTGCTACGGGAATTACTATTTCCCCACCTATTTTAATTACATTTCTCGGCTCAGTGGAAATTCGAAGATGCTTTGTAGGGACGCTTGGCTCAAGCGTCCGCTTTACATGTAATTGGTTATCAATTTGTTAAACACCGGACGCTCGAGCCGAGCGTCCCTTCTATGTTGTATTGCAAATGTTTTAATATTTTTTTTGTTTTT
>JAUNNJ010000024.1 GCA_030531495.1 Bacteroidales bacterium | reverse complement strand
GCACTTAAAAACAGCAAGGGTGTACCAAACTGTGAATTTTGATACACCCTCTTTTTATACACTATTACAAGGGTTCGTTAGCCTTAAGCCTTAACGAAAACGGGTGTATTCACTGGAATTTGGGAAACTTTTGTGGTATTTTTTTGAACGCACGCATAAAAATTCAAAAAATATCGGCAAATACTTTTTTTAATGCGATTTTTATTACTACCTTTGTTAGTGGAAAAATTTTAACAAAACCATAAAATTTGAGTGTTTATGAAAAAAAGGACAAATGAAACTACATCATATTCCAACCAAATCACTATTAACACTCTCAAACTATTGCTATTGTGAAGAATAAAAGAAATCGACTCCAAATCATCGTGGAGTTAATTAAAAGAAATTGTATCGGCAGCCAAAACGAGCTTGCCGAAATGTTGAAGGAGCAAGGTGTTCAAGTAACACAGGCCACCCTTTCACGCGACTTAAAGGCTTTGAAAATCACTAAAGTTGCTAACGACCTGGGTAACTACATGTACATCATCCCTGACAGCAATGAGTTGCAAGACTCTATGCTAATGAAAGGGCAAAAGAGTTTGGCAGGCAGTTCACAATTCGGTTTTGTGTCGCTTGAATACTCTGGCAACCTTGCAGTTATCAAAACACGAAATGGCTACGCTACAGGTTTAGCCTACGACATCGACATGAGCCACTCTCATGTGGTGCTCGGCACTATTGCTGGCGCCGACACCGTATTCGTACTTTTGCGTGAAGGGATTTCTCGCGAAGAGTCGAACGAGTTCTTTGCACGCTTCATTCCTGTAGAGGCACCCGAATAAGTCTGTAGCCCCTCGTGGGCTTCAGATTTTTCTATACGCGCACGCACGAGCGCGTATACAAACGAGCAGCATCGTCTATCACAACCATCTTTGGTCTTGTGCGACGATGCTTCTATAGCAAAAAGAACATGGTGCTCTTGCACAAGTATATGCATCGCACCGACATATAATATAAAGAAAATTAGACATTTGATTCGTAGTAAAAATGATTGACATCAAAGACATTGAAATTGTGGTGGCTGGAGAGTCGCATCTCAAATACATCGATGAGATACTCGACACGATGGCGGCAGCCGCCAAAGTTCGTGGAACAGGTATCGCTCGCCGTACACACGAGTACGTGGAGAAAGTGATGCTCCAAAACAAAGCCGTTCTGGCACTCTACCACGACCGTTTTGCAGGCTTCAGCTACATTGAAAGCTGGGACCATCAATTGTTTGTAACCAATTCTGGACTTATTGTACACCCCGACTTTAGAGGAATCGGCGTGGCTACGCTAATCAAACGACGAGTTTTCGCCTTAGCACGCGAACGCTATCCGCTTGCTAAGGTGTTTAGCCTCACCACTGGTGCCGCTGTGCTCAACATGAACACAAAACTCGGTTTCAAGCCAGTGACATTTGAAGTTCTCACACGCGACAAAGCCTTTTGGAAAGGTTGTGAAAGCTGTGTGAATTTCGACATTCTCCAACGCAACGGCGGCGAAAAATGCCTGTGCACCGCACTGCTCTACGACCCCGCCGAACATATCAACGAAGAAATAACATACGACACAAATATGAACACAGAAAAGACCCCCAAAGAACGCAAAAAAGTAGTGCTCGCATACAGCGGCGGCCTCGACACATCATTCGCCGTTAAGTATCTCTCGGAAGATTGTGGCTACGACGTGTACACCGCCACTGCCAACACCGGTGGCTTCAACGAAGAACAACTCGCAATCATCGAGAAAAACGCTATCGCCCTTGGCGCTGTAGCACACGTGAATCTTGACGTGACCCACGAATACTACGAGAAGAGCATCAAGTATATGGTGATGGGCAATGTGCTCCGCAACGGCACCTACCCTATTTCTGTAAGTTCTGAACGTATGTTCCAGGCCATCGCCATCATCAACTACGCTAAGGAAATTGGCGCCGATTGCGTGGCCCACGGTAGTACAGGCGCAGGTAACGACCAAATCCGATTCGACCTCACCTTCCAAGTGCTGGCTCCAGAAATCGAGGTAATCACTCCAACCCGCGACTTGGCACTCACCCGCGATTACGAAATCAACTATTTGAAGGACCACGGCTTTGAGGGCGACTTCAAGAAACTCGAATACAGCTACAACGAAGGACTTTGGGGCACCAGCATCTGTGGCAAGGAAACTCTTCACAGCAATGAAAACCTGCCCGAGAGCGCATTCTTGCGCCAAATGACCGCCACCGAAGACATGCGTATCACCATCGACTTCGAAAAGGGTGAAATCGCCGCCATCAACGGCACCGCCTACCCCGACAAGGTGAAGGCTATCCAAGACCTTGAAGAAATGGTGGCTCCATTCGGTATCGGCCGCGATATCAACCTCGGCGACACTATCATCGGCATCAAGGGACGTGTGGGCTTTGAGGCTGCTGCACCATTGCTCATTATCGCCGCTCACAAGTTGCTCGAAAAGCACACCACCACCAAGTGGCAACAATACTGGAAAGAACAACTCGGCAACTGGTACGGCATGTTCTTCCACGAAAGCTACTACCTTGAACCAGTGATGCGCGACATCGAAGCATATCTCGTGGAATCGCAACGCAATGTCACAGGTCGTGTAATTATCGACCTCAAGCCTTACCGCTACGAACTCGTGGGCATTGAGAGCGACTTCGACTTGAGCAAGACCAACTTTGGTGAATATGGCGAAATGAACAAGGCTTGGACTGCCGACGACGTGAAAGGCTTCACCAAGATTTACGCCAACCCACTGAAGGTGTACCACTACAACCAGATTAAGAACGGAAAAGAAGACAAATAAAGATGATTAAAGCAGGCATCATTGGAGGCGCTGGCTACACCGCAGGAGAACTCACCCGACTTCTCATCAACCACCCGGAGGTGGAGCTGAAGTGGGTGAGCAGCACAAGCAACGCCGGAAACCGCGTTGACAGCGTGCACCAGGGGCTCATCGGCGAAACCGACCTTGTGTTCACTGCCGACACTCCTCTTGACGAAATCGACGTGTTGTTTTTGTGCACCCCTCACGGCTTCTCAAAGCCATTCCTTGAGGAGCACAAGAGCGAAATTCCCGAATCGCTCCGCATCATCGACCTTGCACAGGATTTCCGCATCGCCGACGGTGAGCACGATTTCGTGTACGGACTGCCCGAGCTCAACCGCGAACGAGTGACCACCGACACAAAGCACATTGCCAACCCTGGCTGCTTTGCCACTGCCATTCAGTTGGCTTTGCTGCCATTGGCAAAAAACGGTTTGCTCACCGACGATGTGCACATCCACGCCGTGACCGGAAGCACAGGCGCTGGCGTGAAACCCGGTCCAACGAAGCACTTCTCTTGGCGCAACGACAACGTGAGCATCTACAAGCCTTTCAAGCACCAGCATCTGCTTGAAATCCGTCAGTCGCTCACCCAACTGCAACCCGGCTTTGAAAGTAACCTGGAATTCATCCCTATGCGTGGATGCTTTTCTCGCGGCATTTTCGCCACGCTCTATTTGCGTAGCGAGGCAGATCTCGACGACGTGAAGCGTATGTACAACGATTTCTACGCTGGCCATGCATTCACTTTTGTGACCGACAAGGATATCGATCTGAAGGATGTGGTGAACACCAACAAGTGTCTGATTCATGTCGATAAAATCGACGGTAAGATTCTCATCACTTCAGCCATCGACAATCTGCTCAAGGGAGCCGTGGGGACTGCAGTTCACAATATGAATCTGCTGTTCGGACTTCCCGAACGTACAGGTCTCGCACTCAAGGCTTCGGCGTTCTGAATCAGAGACTTTAGAAATTAGATTTTTTAGAAATAGCTGATTGGGGATATTTCATTGGCACCATCGCCTTCTCCCCGACACTAAACTTTATATACGACGATGAAACTATTCGATGTCTATCCATTTTTCGATATCGAGATTGTGAAAGGACGCGGCTGCCGCACTTTCGACGCCAACGGCACTGAATATCTCGACCTTTATGGTGGCCACGCCGTGATTTCGGTGGGTCATAGTCACCCTCACTACATCAACGCGCTGAAGAAACAAGCCGAAAATCTGGTGTTCTACAGCAACTCGGTGCTCAACAGCCTGCAAGTGCGCCTCGCCGAAAAGCTCGGTAAGACTTGCGGCTACGACGACTACCAACTCTTCCTTATCAACTCTGGTGCAGAGGCCAACGAAAATGCCATGAAACTGGCTTCGTTCCACACAGGAAAGCCTCGCATCATTGCATTCGGGAAGGCGTTCCACGGCCGCACTTCGCTCGCAGTGGAAGCCACCGACAACCCTAAAATCCAGGCACCCGTCAATGCCACACCTAATGTGACCATCGTGCCTTTCTGCGACCTTGAAGCGGTGAAAGCCGAAATCGCCAAAGGTGATGTGGCTGCCGTGATTATTGAAGGCATTCAGGGCGTGGGCGGCATACAGATTCCAACCGACGAATTTATGCGCCAACTGCGCACCGTCACCAAGGAGGCTGGCGTGGTACTCATCCTCGATGAAATCCAGAGCGGCTACGGGCGTACGGGCAAATTCTACGCTCACCAATGGAGCGGCATCAAGGCCGATATCGTGACCATGGCCAAGGGCATCTGCAACGGCTACCCTATGGGAGCCCTCATCTGCAGCCCCGAATTCAAGCCCGTGTACGGCATGCTTGGCACCACTTTCGGTGGCAATCATCTTGGTTGTGCTGGCGCTATCGCAGTGCTCGACATTTTCGAGAAGGAAAATCTTGTGGAAAATGCACGCAAAGTGGGCGAACACCTCTTGGAGGAACTCAAGAAAATCCCTGGTATCAAGGAAGTGAGAGGACGCGGTTTGATGATTGGTATCGAATTCGACTATCCAGTGAAGAAACTCCGCAGCCGCCTCATCCACGAGCAACATGTGTTTACCGGTGCAAGCGGCACCAACATGATTCGTCTATTGCCTCCATTGGTGCTCACAATGGAAGAAGCCGACGAATTTATCAAGCGTTTCAAAGCCGTGCTCTAACAGGCACGTCACCCATATCCACACAGCCGAGGCTGCGATGCACCGACACATCGCAGCCTCGCTTTTTCTATAGCGCCGAAAAAGGAAAAAAGTTGGATTTTTACACATTTTTTAAGGTCTTGAAATTTGTATACTCGGCAAAAATTCAGTAAATTTGTATGTTTTATGACGCAAGCCCCAAAAAGGGCAAAAACGCTTAACAAAAACGCCCTGCAAACGGATGTTTTGGTGCTTGCGCGAACTGAAAAATCTTATGTCAGAAGAAGTAAACAACCAACAAGAAGAGAAACAGTATTCCGCGTCCAACATTAAAGTGCTTGAAGGCTTGGAAGCGGTTCGCAAGCGTCCTGCGATGTACATTGGCGACACCCACGTAAAGGGTATGCACCACCTCGTTTCGGAGGTAGTTGACAACTCTATCGATGAAGCGCTCGCTGGATTCTGCGACAACATTGAAGTGACTATTTACGAGGACAACTCTATCAGCGTTCGCGACAACGGACGTGGTATCCCCGTCGACATGCATGAAAAGCTCCACAAATCCGCTCTCGAAGTTGTACTCACAGTGCTCCACGCTGGCGGTAAGTTCGACAAGGGCTCCTACAAGGTGTCAGGCGGTCTGCATGGTGTGGGTGTCAGCTGTGTGAACGCACTTAGCGACTATCTGCGCGCAGAAGTTCGCCGTGGCGGAAAGATATACATGCAAGAATACTCCATCGGCAAGCCGACATCACAAGTGGCCATTATCGGCGAATGTGACGACGACGACCATGGCACCACCATCTATTTCCACCCCGACCCAACCATCTTCGTAGAAAAGAAGGAAGTGGCTGTGAAGGACGAGGAAGGCAACGACACCGGAGCCAAGGAAGAAAAAATCGTGCCACTGCTCTATCAATACAACATGCTCGCTAAGCGCTTGCGCGACCTCGCGTTCTTGAACGCTGGTGTTCGCCTCACGCTCACCGACATGCGCGAAAAAGATGAAGAAGGCAATCCTCGCTGTGAAGAATTCTTCAGCGAGACCGGTCTCGACGACTTCGTTCGCTACCTCAACGAAGGCAAAGAATCGCTCATCGACGAAGTGATTCACATCAATAGCGTGAGCAACGACATTCCTGTGGAAGTGGCGATGACCTACAACAAGACTTTCAAGGAAAGCATCTACTCATACGTGAACAACATCAACACCATCGAAGGTGGCACACACCTGCAAGGCTTCCGCAGAGGTTTGGGTACAGTGTTGAGAAAATATGCCGATGACGGAAAATTCCTCGAAAAGGCAAAGGTGACCGACTTGAATGCCGACGACTTCCTGGAAGGCCTCACCGCAGTGGTTTCAGTAAAGGTGCTTGAGCCTCAATTTGAGGGCCAAACCAAGACCAAGCTCGGCAACAGCGAAGCTGCTCAGGCCGTTTACGCTGCAGTGAAGGATGCGCTCACCCACTTCCTTGAGGAGAATCCAAATCCAGCAAAGGCTATTGTGGAGAAGGTGATTCTTGCCGCACAGGCACGTCACGCCGCACAAAATGCCCGCGCAAAAATACAACGCAAGTCGCCACTTGCTGGCTCTGGTCTGCCAGGCAAATTGGCCGACTGCTCTTGCCGCGATGCTGCTCAATCGGAAATCTTCCTCGTCGAGGGTGACTCTGCAGGCGGTTCAGCAAAGCAAGGTCGCGACCGTCAGTTCCAGGCTATCCTCCCATTGCGTGGTAAGATCCTGAATGTGGAGAAGGTGCTTGAGCACAAAATCTACGAAAGCGAATCGGTAGTCACCATTTTCCGCGCACTTGGTGTGAACGACCCAAAGAACTTCGACCCAGAAAAGTTGCGTTACCACAAGATTATCATCATGACCGATGCCGATGTCGACGGTGCTCACATCGCCACACTGCTGATGACATTCTTCTATCGCTGCATTCCTGACATCATCAAGAACGGATACCTCTACATTGCCACTCCACCACTCTATCGCGTGACAAAGGGCAACGTGAGCGAATACTGCTGGACAGAAGACCAAGTGGCCCTCTTCATAAGCAAATATGCGCAAGGCGAAGAAAAGAACGTGCGTAAGCAACGATTCAAAGGTCTTGGTGAAATGAACCCAGAGCAACTTTGGGAAACCACTATGGACCCAGAAGGACGTATGCTCAAGCGCGTGACCATCGTCGATGCAGAAGAAGCCGACAATGTGTTCACCATGCTTATGGGTGAAGAGGTGGCACCTCGCCGTCAGTTCATCGAAGAAAACGCTACATACGCAACTCTCGACACCTAATCGGAAAACATTTGCAGAGTCAGGCCACAACAGGTTTGGCCGCAAAACCGATACCGCATATTCAACGCAGCGACCTGGTAGCCAATCCAAGTCGCTGCTTGTTTGCAAAAAAACTAAAGCTGCACCGGAACAAAATGGCGCGCCACACAGCCATAGTTATTAACAAAAGTGGCGAGTTATCAACATTTATTTGAATTTAACGAGTTTTATAACACGTATTTGAATAAAATATAATTCCTTTGCAGTGCGAACAACAATACTCGAAAGAATATTATGGGAAAAATCATAGCAATAGCCAATCAGAAGGGCGGTGTGGGTAAAACCACTACTGCTATCAACTTAGCTGCATCGCTGGCTGTCAACAAGAAGAAAGTGCTTCTTATCGACGCCGACCCACAGGCCAATGCCACATCCGGCCTTGGAGTTGACCCTAAGAAGATGACCTCTTCCATCTACGAATGCCTCGTCGACGAATATCCATTGCGTGGCACAGAAGTGCACACTTGTGTGGATGGCCTCGACCTCGTGGGCAGCCGTATTGATTTGGTGGGTGCAGAACTTGAACTCATCAACAAGCCTAATCGCGAACGCGTGCTCGCAAAAGCACTCGAAACCGCAAAGGAATACTACGACTACATCCTTATCGACTGTAGCCCGTCGCTGGGGTTGATTACTGTGAACGCTCTCACTGCTGCCGATTCTGTAATTATTCCAGTGCAAGCCGAATATTTCGCACTCGAAGGTATCAGCAAACTGCTCAACACCGTACGCATCATCAAATCGAAATTGAATCCATCGCTCCAAATCGAGGGATTCTTGCTCACCATGTATGATGCACGCTTGCGCTTGGCCAACCAAATCTACGAAGAACTGAAAAGTCACTTCGGCGACATGGTGTTCGGCACTGTTATTCCACGCAACATCCGCTTGAGTGAAGCTCCAAGCCACGGCCTGCCTGCCATCCTCTACGACCCAAGCAGTCGCGGTGCCACCAGCCATATCCAGCTGGCGAAGGAACTCATCAGCAAAAATCGCAAGAAAAAGTAAAACACATTTTTAATCGCTATCCATTATGCCAATTAAAAGAAATGCACTCGGACGCGGCCTTGACTCACTCATCTCAATGGATGATGTGCAGCCAAGCGGCAGTTCGGCTATCAACGAAATAGCAATCGACCTCATCAAGCCAAACCCCGACCAGCCTCGTATCAATTTCGACGAGGAGGCTCTCGAGGAATTGGCTACCTCCATACGTGAACTTGGCATTATTCAGCCACTCACACTCCGCAGCGCAGAAGCGGGCACCTACATGATTATTTCGGGTGAACGCCGCTATCGCGCAGCAAAACTCGCTGGACTTGAAACAGTACCTGCATACGTACGCACTGCCAACGACAGCGAACTCACCGAGATGGCTCTTATTGAGAACATCCAACGCGAAGACCTCAACGCCATCGAAATCGCTCTCACTTTCCGTAAACTCATTGACCAATACAAACTCACACAGGAACGCCTGAGCGAGCGCATTGGTAAGAAGCGCGCCACAATCGCCAACTTCCTCCGCTTGCTGAAATTGCCTGCAGAAGTGCAACTCGGCTTGCGTGACAAAGCGGTGGATATGGGCCATGCCAGAGCACTGCTCTCTGTTGAGAAACCCACAATGCAGCTGAAACTCTACAACGAAATTCTGAAAAAGGGGCTTTCGGTGCGCCAAGTAGAGCAAAGAGCAAAAGAAATGAATGCCGAAAGTGGCGATGCTCCAGCAAAGCCAAAAGCTGCCAAAGTAAACAATGCCGACTACGACGTGCTGAAAAAGCACTTGAGCAAGTCGTTCGGCGTGGCAGTTTCATTTGCCTGCAACCAAGACGGTAAAGGAAAAATTACATTTCCTTTCAAAAACGAAGAGGAATTGGAGAGAATTATTCGTATCTTTGACAAATTAAAAAACTAAATACAATTTCTGAAGCGGCGCAAAGTCGCCAAAGAAAATGACAACCCCTTGTGAGAAAAACGTTTAAGTCACATATTCGCACATTAGTAGGCACAGTGGTTACACTCTGCCTGCTTGTGGTTTGCTCTGTAGGTGCAAGTGCACAAAACAACACCGGTATCGACAAACCCGTGCGCACACGCACTGGCGTTCACAAGCAAATCACCCCACCTTCCGACACGGTGATGGCCACTCCTTCTACCGCTTATCAGCGTAGCCCTGTGCTCGACGAGTCGGGCGATACCGTAAAGTTCGTTGCCAGCGATTCACTGATTCTCGCAGGCGCCACTTTCGTCCCCGACACTGCCTCTGCCACCAATTTGGGCCGACTCCGTGTATTCAACCCCGACCCTAAACGAGCCATGTGGCTGTCGGCACTTTGCCCCGGTTTGGGACAAATCTACAACCGCCGCTACTGGAAACTGCCTATCGTGGTGGGTGCATTTGTAGGCCTCGGTTATGGAACGGTATGGAACAACCGCATGCTGGGCGACTACACCAAAGCATATCGCGACATCACCGACAATGACCCTAACACGCGCAGCTATATGAACTTCTTCCCGAAAACAGTGAAGGAGAGCGACCTCGACAAGGAATGGCTCACGCGCGCACTCCGTAACAAACGAACTTACTACCGCCGCTATCGCGATATCTGCATTATCAGTATGGTGGCAGTGTATTTAATAAATATTGTCGACGCCTATGTCGACGCCTCACTCGCACACTTTGATATTTCATCCGACCTTTCAATGGATGTGACTCCTGCCACTATCGACACGAAGAACTCCCGGATTCCGTCGTTTGGACTTCAGTGTGCTTTTAATTTTTGATAAAAATCAAGATCTTGTAATATGAAGAATTTCAGATTTAACGCATTAATCGCATTGGCGCTTGTGGCCATCACAGTATCGGCCGGGCCAAAGAAAAAGTCGTCGATTTTATCGCTGAAGGAATCGATCACCGATGAAGCCATCGTGTATCCTTACAGCTTTGAGACCAACACTCAAGAGATGCAAAAAAACTGGTATTTGCAAAACTACGCAGTGGTGGATGCCAACGTAGAAAGCAAATCGCCACAAGAAGTTAGCGACGCAGAATACATTCAGCGCCTCAGAGCCATTCCTTCGGGAATCGAACTTCCATTCAACCAGGTGGTGAAGTCGTACATCACTCGTTACATCACTAAAGAGCGCACCATGCTATCGCAAATCCTGGGTATGTCGCCCTACTACATGCCTATCTTTGAACAGGCATTGGAAAAGGAAGGCTTGCCTCACGAACTGAAATTTATACCTATCATTGAATCGGCTCTCGACCCTAACGTGGTTTCGGGTGCTGGTGCTGCCGGTCTCTGGCAATTCATGGTCGAAACCAGTAAAGGGCTTGGCCTTGAAGTGAATTCGCTCGTGGACGAACGCCGCGACCCATATCGCTCAAGCGAAGCAGCAGCAAGTTATTTCAAGCAGCTCTATGGCATCTACAACGACTGGTCGCTCGCTATCGCTGCCTACAACTGCGGTCCAGCCAATGTGAACAAGGCTCTCCGCCGTGCTAAGAGCAAAGACAATGAAAATCCCGACTTTTGGTCGATTTACGAATATCTGCCACGCGAAACCCGTGGTTATGTGCCTGCTTTCATCGCTGCCACTTATGTGATGAACAACTACCAGAAGCACAACATCAGCCCTGCACTGTCGAAAAAGCCTTTGCTTATCGACACAGTGAAGGTGCACCACCGTGTGAACTTCAACCAAATTTCAAGTGTGCTCAACATTCCTATTGAGGAAATCAGAATTCTCAACCCACAATACCGTCACGACATCATTCCTGGCGACACTCATCCCTACACGCTCGCTCTCCCATCACAACAAATTTATAGCTACATTATGGTGGAAGACAGCATCATGGGCTATCGCCAAGACCTCTATGCAACTCGCGACGTGGTAGAGCCAGGCAACCGCACATCTACGGTGGCACACCAGATGGTCGACCCGAAGGAAACAACCGAAAAAGTGGTGAAAACCGCTTATGTAGAGCCTGTGGAAGAGGTGGTTGAGCAGAAACCTGTGACACAAAGCAAACCAGTCACTCAAAGTAAGCCAGTGGCACAAAGCGCTCCTATGGTTCGCAACAGCGAGAGCGGAGAAAGCAAGTACCACAAGGTGAAAAGAGACGAAACTATTGAGAGCATTGCTGAAGAATACAATATGAGCGTGGACGAATTGATGGCCATGAACAATCTTAACCGCAAGCATGTGAGCAGAGGTCAAGTATTGAAGGTGGCTGGCGCACAAGCGCCACAAGCAGAACAGCCAGCCACAGCACAAGCCAAACCAAAGTCGCAAGCAGTGGCACAAGCTCAAGCAGCTGCCAAAAAAGAAACCGCTGCTCCTGCAAAGAAAGAATCGAAGGCTCAAGCTGCTCCAAGCCGCTCTGGCTCTTACAGCGTGAACGACGAAATAGATACCCGCTCAGCATCTAAAAAGCAAAAAGCAGAAACAACTGAAGCAAAAGCTGCCACCGCATCCAAGAAGCAGAAGGCTGAAGAAGTATCAGTGAAGGAAGCAAGCAACAGCAAGAAGCAAAAAGCCGCTATCGAAGAAGAAAAGGCTAAAGCTAAAAAGCAAACTTCTCGTCGCACCGCTGAAGAAGAAACAGCAAAAGCAAGCAAGAAGAGCAAACGTGAAGAGCGTGAAGAAGAAAAGAAATCGTCGAGGAAGAGTAAAGCCGATCGCAACGATGACGACAAGAAATCGACAAAGAAGGGCAAGAGAAACGATGACGACGACAGAAAGTCTTCTAAGAAAGATAAGAAGGACGACAAAAAATCGTCGAAGAAGAGCAATAAGGAAGAGTCAAATCCATCTTCACACAGCGTGCGCGAAGGTGAATCACTTGAACGCATCGCTCACCGCTATGGCTTGGGCACCGACCAACTCAAGAAGGCAAACCCACAATTGAAGAATGCCGACATGCTCCACCCTGGCGACAAGCTCAATATCCCTAAAGCTTCAAAGAAAAAGAAAGGTAATGACGACGACAATAAATCGTCGAAGAAAAAGAAGAAATAATTCTACCGAATTAAAAAGTGAGGCGTGAATTCAAATCGCGCCTCACTTTTTATATACAATATATAAGGCACCAAAATTCCTCAAAATTTTGGTGCCTTTGTCTTTATATTAGAATAGCCGGGCTATCCAGTTTCACTTTTTAGTTGCGACCTTTTTGGCAGCGGTCTTCTTTGCTGGAGCTTTCTTTGCGGCAGTTTTCTTCACCTTCTTGGGAGGAAGCATACGAAGCACCTGAACACTGCGCGATGGAATGTAGAGCTTCAGCCAACCTAATCCCGCTTCATCATAAAGTGCGTCGGACTGGGTGAGGTGATGCACTGTGCCATCGATATTGCCATAACCACCAAAACGAGCATTGTCGCTATCGAGCACATGCTCATATTCGCCCGCGGGTGCAAGCATGCCGTAGTCGGAGAACGACTTGAAGGGGTGGAAATTGAACACAAACACAAGATCGCCGCGCATAAATGCCAGCACCTGGTCGTCGTCTTTGTCCCACAATTTGCGCACTACCGAATTTTGGAATCCCGACGCACCTCTCAACAGATGCATTACATCGGCATCCCAGTTGTTGAGGAATTGATACTTCAAATCTTCACGGTCGACCAAATCCCACTGACGGCGTGCATACTTATGGCTCCAGCCATTTCCCTCGCGAGGGAAATCGATCCATTCAGGATGCCCCCATTCATTGCCCATAAAGTTGAGGTAACCACCATTGATAGTGGAGGCTGTAGCCAAACGAATCATTTTGTGAAGCGCCATACCGCGGTCGACAACAGCATTATTGTCGTCCACCATCATGTGCCAGTACATTTCCTTGTCGATTAGGCGGAAAATGATGGTCTTGTCGCCCACCAAGGCCTGGTCGTGGCTTTCTGCGTAGCTGATAGTCTTTTCATCGGCACGGCGATTGGTAAGTTCCCAGAATATTGAACCCGGTTTCCAATCTTCATCCTTCTTTTCCTTGATGGTCTTAATCCAATAGTCGGGAATACCCATAGCCATACGATAGTCGAATCCCATGCCACCATCCTCAAATGCACGCGCCAAGCCAGGCATACCGCTCATTTCCTCGGCGATAGTGATGGCCTTTGGATTCACCTCGTGAATCAGCACATTGGCCAGGGAGAGATAGGTAATGGCATTGGTGTCTTGCGACCCATCATAGTAGTCATCATAACTGCCAAACGCTTGTCCGAGTCCGTGGCTATAATAAAGCATGGAAGTAACGCCATCGAAGCGGAAACCATCGAACTTATATTCATTGAGCCAGAATTTGCAGTTGCTCAACAGGAAATTGATAACCGAATTCTTGCCATAATCGAAACAAAGCGAATCCCATGCAGGATGCTCTCGACGCCCGTCGCCATAGAAATACTGGTCGTAACTGCCGTCGAATCGGCCAAGGCCTTCTGCCTCATTCTTCACTGCATGAGAGTGAACAATATCCATAATCACAGCCACACCCTGGGCATGGGCCTCATCGATAAGATGCTTGAGCTGTTCGGGGGTGCCAAAACGACTTGAAGCGGCATAGAAACTCGATACATGATAGCCAAACGAGCCATAATAAGGATGCTCCTGAATGGCCATAATCTGAATGGCGTTGTAGCCCAGTTTCACGATGCGTGGAAGCACCTCGGTACGGAATTCGTCGTATGTGCCCACAGCCTCTTTGTTTTGCGCCATACCGATGTGGCACTCATAAATCAGCAGAGGCTCAACCGATGGCGTGAAATCCTTCACCTTCCATTCGTAGGCTTCGTCAGGGCTCCACACTTGAGCAGAGAAAATCTTTGTGGCCTCGTCTTGCACTACTCGGGTGGCATAGGCAGGGATGCGTTCGCCCCAACCGCCATTCCAATGCACATGGAGCTTAAACAAATCGCCATGTGTCATCGCACGAGCGGGAAGATTGATTTCCCAGTTGCCGTCGGCAAGGCGCTTCATTCGGTAAGGTTCACATTCAGTCCAGTTGTTGAATGGCCCCACCAAATAGATATCTGTTGCATTTGGCGCCCATTCGCGGAAAGTCCAACCATTATCGGTTCGATGCAAGCCGTAGAAGTTATGTGCATTCGCAAAGTCGGAGATTTTGCCGTCGCCAGCAAGCTCTTTCATCTTTTTCAACGCATCTTCGTGTCGGCCTTCAATGGCTGGAGCGAACGGCTGAAGCCATGGGTCGTCGTTGATAATGGGAAGTGATTTTTTCATATCTCAAGCATTATTGGTACAGCAGAAAGAATCTGCCAAGTGATATTTATTATTCAATAACAAAGATACTGCTAAATTGGCAAACATCACACAATCGCCACCCATTATTTCTCACACGCGCTCCGCAATCGTTTGCAGAACGCATGGAAATCACCCAAATTTCATATTTCAAAGAAAATGCTGTATATTTGCAAAAGATAAATCTCCTTTAAGAAACATTTTAACGCATAAATAGACATGAGACTTGACGGACGACGCGAAAGCAACAACGTAGAAGACCGCCGTGGTATGAGCGGTGGCGCAAAACTCGGTATCGGTGGCGGCCTTGGTGCCATCATCGTTTTTCTCATTGCCCAATTCACAGGCATCGACTTGAGCCAGTTTGTAGACACAAGTGGCGCAGGCCAACAAACCAACACAGAATACACAGCTTCGCCTGAAGAAGAAAAATTGGCAGAATTCGCCAAGAAAATCGAAGCCAGCACTGAAGATATCTGGAGCGACATTTTCCAACAAAACGGTCTTGGACAATATGAGCCACCCACATTGGTGCTCTACACCGGCCAGACAAGTACCGCTTGTGGCGAAGGCAATGCTGCAGTAGGGCCTTTCTACTGTGGAGGCGACCAAAAACTCTACATTGACCTTTCTTTCTTCAGCCTTATGCCTAAACAACTGGGCGCCGGCGGCGAACTCTCGTTTGCCTATGTGATTGCCCACGAAGTGGGACACCACATTGAATACCTTACTGGCCAACTTGCACAAGCACACCAGAAGATGCAACAATACGGACACGATTCTAAGGCAGCCAACGAGGTGAGTGTGCGACTCGAACTCCTTGCCGACTTCTATGCCGGTGTTTGGGCACATCACGAAAACAAGGAATTCGGCTCTATTGAAGACGGCGAATTGGAGGAAGCCATCGACTGCGCAATGAAGATTGGCGACGACTATCTGCAAAAACGTGCCGGCTACAACACCACCATGCCAGAAAAGTTTACCCATGGCACCTCTGCTCAACGCATGCGCTGGTTTAAGAAGGGATACCAAACTGGCGACATCCGCCAAGGCAACACCTTTGAAATCCCTTATAGCCAACTCTAACAGACAGCCACATTGAATAGCATTGCGCTGCTCTCCATTTTGCAGGAGGCAGCGCAATTATCTTATGCCATAGTGGAATTTGGCATTTTTTTTGCTATATTTGTATATAAATTTTTTCGCATTATGAAAATTGGAATCATTGGAGCAGGCAATATGGGTGGTGCTATTGCAAGAGGACTTGCATTAGACCCCGACTTTTGCACTGCAGATATCACCGTATGTTCGCCAAACAACCATGGTGAACTTGATAAACTGAAAGCAGATTTCCCCGACATCAATGTATCGGCCAACAATGAAAAGGCAATTGACGGCACCGATATGATTGTCATCGCCGTGAAGCCTTGGCTGGTGTACGACGTGATGGACCCGCTGTCGCAAAAAATCAACTGGGAAAAGCAAATGCTTGTGTCGGTGGCAGCCGGCATCACTTTAGCACAACTTGAAGACCTTTCGCTTTGCACACCACCAGCAGTGTTCCGCGTGATGCCTAACACCGCTATTGCGCTGCGCAAGAGCATGACTTTCATCTGCGCATCAGGTGCCAACGACGAGCAAGTGAAGGCCGTGAGCGATGTGTTTGAGCGCTTGGGAGCGGTAATGCTCATTGAAGAGACACAAATGCCTGCATGCATGGCTTTGGCTTCATGTGGCATTGCCTACGCAATGCGCTACGTAAGAGCGGCAAGCGAGGGTGGCGTGGAACTCGGCGTGAAAGCCGACGTGGCCAAAGATATCGTGCTCCGCACACTTGAAGGCGCAGCGGCTTTACTCCTCGAATCGGGCAACCACCCTGAAGCGGAAATCGACAAAGTGACCACCCCAGGTGGCCTCACCATTAAAGGCCTCAACGCAATGGAAGCCCACGGCTTCACCACCAGCGTAATCGAAGGACTTAAAGCATGCACAAAGTAAATAATCAACTTTTAAATCAATAAATCATGTCAGTAAACAAAGTAATTCTTATCGGTAACGTGGGCAAAGACCCTGAAATTCGTTACCCACAACAAGGACAATGCGTGGCTCAATTCTCTCTCGCCACATCTGAACGCTACACCACTGCCAATGGTACAACCGAACGCACCGAATGGCACAACATCGTGGTGTGGGGGAAAGCAGCCGAAACCGTAGAAAAATATGTACGCAAGGGCACTAAACTTTACATTGAAGGAAAACTCCGTACGCGCCAATGGCAAGACCGCGCTGGTGTCACACGCTACACTACCGAAGTGTATGCCGACAACTTCGAACTTTTAGGTTCGCGCACGCAAAATGCTGACCAGCAAGCGCCACAGGCACCTGCAGCCAACCCGGACCAAGCCCCTTTCTAAGAAAAGAAACTTTTACACAATAAAATGCGAGAACCAAAACATCTGGTCCTCGCATTTATTTTTGTCAACACCCGACAACATCCAATCAAAACTCTGATGGCAATATCTGAGGTACGAACAAAAAGGAAAGCTGCTCTCCACCTTGTGGAAAACAGCTTCAAACTCTTTTGCTTATCGCTTAGATTATGCCTTTACAGAATCAGCAGGAGCAGCAGCGCTATCAGCTACAGCAGCTACAGAATCAGAATCAGCAGCAGAAGCTGAACCAGCACCCTTGTTGCAAGAGAAGAAAGAAACACTAGCGATAACAGCAAGTAATAAAACTAACTTTTTCATTTTCGTAAAAATTTAAAATAATAAAACAATAATTTTCTTTTTCAGTTTAAAATCGGTGCAAATTTAAAACAAAAAACTCATATGCAAACTATTTTTTGATTTTTTTTTTGTCCAAGAGACTCAATTATTTGTCGATTTTCAAAAAAAACGCCAATTTTCATCGCATAATCATCTGTTATTCAATATATTAATTAAAGATATTTTGGTTTAATCCAGGAGTGTTAAATTTTGTGAACAAATCACCTACCAATAAAAATCTTAAAATCTTTAATCAAAAACACCAAATTTGCTTACTAATGACTATACAAGAAACGCTTAATGCTACGTTTTGGAGTTTTTTCAAACTCATTTGCGATAAGTTCGATTCTCACAAGGCGTTCGTAAGGCGCCACAAGTTTATTGAGTTCGGCACGAATTTCTTCCATTTTCTCAGGAAGTTGGTCGCGAGTCACGCCCATAGCGTCCATCGTGTCGTAGTCAGGATATACAAGCCCGACGAGTTTACCTTCACGCTCAACAACAAGACTCTCGTTCACGAAAATCATATTGTTCAACTTCGCCTCAATTTCTTCTGGGTAAATATTCTGCCCATTAGCGCCCAGGAGCATAGTCTTCAAGCGGCCACGTATAAACACTGTGCCATCGGCGCTGAGCGTACCCATATCACCGGTGTGCAACCAACCGTCGTCATGGAGCACCTTGTCGGTGGCTTCATTGTTGTGGAAGTAGCCTTGCATCACATTTTCGCCACGCACGCAAATTTCACCAGGTATGTTTTCTGGATCTTCGCTGTCGATTTTACATTCCATAATTCCTGGCAAGATACGGCCCGCACTGTGAGGCACAAATTCGCGCCATGGAGTGTGGCTCACCAGTGGAGCACATTCAGTCATGCCGTATCCCACAGTGAATGGGAAGCGAATCTTGTAGAGGAAGTCCTCCACTTCGGCATTGAAAGGTGCGCCACCCACGATGATTTCTTCGAAGCAGCCGCCGAAAGCCTCAATAAGCTTCTTGCGAATCTGATCGTAGATTTTCTCGTTGAGATATGGCACTGCAAGCGCCCAACGAAGCATACCCTTGCTGATCATTGGCACAATCATCTTTGAATACATCTTCTCAAGCACGAGTGGCACCAAAATCACGAGGTTTGGCTTGATTTCGCCCATCGCCTTCACAATCACCTTTGGAGAAGGTATGCGACCAAGCAAAGTGATATGCCCACCGATAGCGAGCGGAGCAAGCATATCGAATGCACAGCCATAGGCGTGAGCCAATGGAAGGAACGACAGGTGACGCGACCCCTGGAAGCAAAGCCCCGACTTGATGCCATACACGATGTTACCACAGATATTATTACCGGTAATCATCACACCCTTGCTGAAGCCTGTTGTTCCTGAAGTGTAGTTGATGTCCATCAAGCGGTCGCCTGGGATTTCGGGATATTTAATGTCGTCGACAGTAAATCCATTTGGATAAGTTGCAGCGAATTTTTCTTCAAGTGAAGCCAACACATCTGCCACCACTTCACCTTCTTTCTGCTCATAGAGCGAACGGTCGTCGATAGAGAGCGCAGCACGAACCATACGCATATTTTCGAAATCAAGGCTCTCCCAGTTGCTTTTGCTGGCAAAAAGGAGTTTGGCTTCGCTATGATTCACGATGTGCTGAGCATCGTTAGGGTTGAAGTCTTGAAGAATTGGCACAATCACTGCGCCATAGGTGATGGTTGCCAAAAACAAAGTGACCCATGTGGGATTGTTCTTGCCGATGATGGCCACATGGTCGCCTTCTGCAATACCTATTTCTTTGAAGAAAAGATGAATTTTGGCAATGTCGCGTGCAAAGTCGGCATAAGAAACCGTTACTTTTGTGTTATAATCAGTCAAGCATGGATTATTCCAATTATCTTTGAAACTCTGTTCAAAAATCTTGACAGTATTTTCTTTCATCATAATTATCAATAGTTTGAATGTGGCTACAAAGTTACTCAATTATTTTCACTTTTTGCACAAAAAGGGTGTGTTTTGTGCAAAAACAAGGGATTCTTACAAAATGCTCGGTGCCTCATCGGGAATATGCGTGCTCAACACACGCCACCCCTTTGGGTAGAGATTGTTGGCTCGGTTTCCAAGATTGTTAACAAACCCAATAGGCCGACTCTTGTACGTGAGCAGCACATAGCCTCGCGGTGCATCGGGCAGCACAATGGCCTCGCCACGCATATAAGCCATGGCAGTCGGGTAGTCGACCTCGCTTTTCGCAAACGCCTCCTCACTGAGCGCCGTAGAAAGCGCCAATGAATGACTCGGCACGCAGTTCTTGCCCTTAATAGTACCCATCGAAACGCCCGCATGCAGCACATGCAAATCGGCAAACACCGGCATCAGAGGCGCAATATCATTCGGCACGGCCACCACTTCATCTTCAACTACACTGAGCGAATATTGCTTCGGATTGGCAAGCCAAGTGTCCACACCCCTTGGCACAGGTGCTGGTTTCGCCTTTCCGCCCTTGTTCTTCTTTATGCGTAATTCCTGGCGATGCTCATCAGCGGGTTTTCTCAACACCGCCATAAACAAGCCCTCGCCATTGGTGCGATGCGGCATAAATCGGTAGCAATGATGCTCGCTATCAATTGCTGGATGGATATTCCATTGGGGGTCTACAGGAACCTCCACTGATTCTGCACCATACTGCTCCACAATGTAGGTCACCATCTTCTCGTTTTCTTCTCGATTATAGGTGCAGGTGCTATAAATGAGCAAGCCTCCGGGGCGCAATGCATTCCAAATGTCGTCGACAATGCTCTTCTGCAGAGCGGCGCATTGTTTCACCAATGCTGGAGTCCACTGATTGCGTGCTTCTTCATCCTTGCGCATCATGCCTTCGCCACTGCATGGCACATCGGCAGCCACCACATCGAAGAAATGGGTCAGTTTGCCCAAGTCGCGTGGAGCATTGTTGGTGACCACGCAGCGAGGACTACCCCACTTCACCAAATTCTCACGCAACACGCGTGCGCGCGCATTCATAATCTCATTGGCAACCACCAGCGAATCCGATGGCAGAGCCGAAATGGCCGTGGTGGTTTTGCCACCCGGAGCAGCGCACAAGTCGAGATAGCGCACTGGTTGCTTCACCAAGTGACGTATCACATGGTGGATAAACATCGACGATGCGTCCTGCACGTAATAACGGCCTGTCTGAAAATCCACATCGAAGGTGAAAGGAATGCGCTCATTGAGATAGCGCCCCAACTTGCACCAAGACACTCGTGCCTCAACGCCGTCGTCCAAACACACGCCACGGCGGTCGTTCACACGAATTGACACCGATGGCTCAGTGGTGGTAATGGCGGCGAACAACGACTCACATTCTTCCGGGAGAATGGAACGCATCTGGGCTATAAAATCATCTGAAAGTTTCATCGTCTCATTTATTTATGCAAAAATACGCATTTTCCGTCAACAACTCCTCATCATCACACAAATAAAACTACCACAGTTCCAATTACCGCACAAAAATAACAATCACTTTGAAATTCAGAGCATTTTCGCTAACTTTGTGCCGTTTAATTCAAGTATATATACTTTTGTTCTATGAAACGATACTTATCCATATTAGCAATCTTCTTGTGCCTCGCCACTTCTGCGAATGCACGCACTTATTACCGTGGCGACGTCAACACCGACGACCTCATCGACGTGAGCGACATCACCACCCTCATCAGCCATATTCTCGGTGATAATCCTGAATATTTCGACGCACAATGCGCCGACCTCAATGGCGATGGCGAACTCAACGTGAGCGATGTGACCGAGCTCATCAACCTCATTCTCATCGGGCGAGAAGAAAAAACCGGACAAGACTATGTGTGGGACTACAGCACTTTCCCTGAAATACACATAGAAGTTTCACTCAACGAATGGAACCGATTGCTGCAAGCATTCGATGCCGACAAAAACACAAAAGAATACATCGTGGCACGATGCACCTACCGCTCAAACGGCGACCGCACCGAAATCGACCCCATTGGCCTCCGCCTTCGTGGCAACACCTCTCGACGCCGTCCGGAAGCAGGCAATCCGGGAAAGATGCACAACCCTAAAAACACCAATTGGCAACATGTGCATTTCGGCCTGAAGTTTGACAAATTCATTGACGACAAAGAGCATACCATACTCGGCGTGAAGAAAATGAATTTGAAGTGGCTGAAAGACGACCCGACCTACATTCGCGAGATGTATTGCTACGACCTGTTCCGCCGCTTCGGTGTGTGGACCGGTTGCGACGACAACTACTGCCGTCTCTACCTACATGTGGAGGGCGACGCAAAGGAAGTATATTATGGCGTGTACGAGATGATTGAGCCTGTGGACAAGGCTTTCCTGAAACGACGCAAAGACCTGCTTGAAAACAACAAAGGTTTCCTTTGGAAAGGCGAAGGCGGCGTGGCTGGCTTGAACACCATCAATGCCGACATCTATTTCGACGACGACAAGGACCACACTTATTGCCTCGAGAACAACGAAGACCAATTTGAGGCTGCAAGGGCACAGCTCGTCGACTTTATGCTCAAACTCAACGGCAAATCAGACGAAAGCCTGTACAAATGGATTAACGAGGTGTGCGATGTCGACCTTCTGCTGAAGACCTACGCTGTGAATGTGGCTGTGGGCATGTGGGACGACTACTGGAACAACGCCAACAACTACTACATCTATTTCAACTCCACCGACCTCTACAACTACAAGTTCTTCTTCATCCCCTACGACTACGACAATACGCTCGGCACCTCGCTCAACTGTGGCGTGCAAAGCGACGCGGGCCGTCAAAACCCTCTCAACTGGGGCAAGAAGGAACACCCATTGATTCAACGCCTGCTCGCTTTCCCCGATTTTAAGGCAAAGTATGTGGGCTATCTGAAAGAGCTCGCAGCCGATGACGGCCTGTTTAACTTCAAGGCCAGCAAAGAGCGCATTCAGGCATGGCAGAACAAGATTAAGGACTACATTGCCAACGACACGGGCGAAGACATGACCATCTACGACGAACCCGCATCCTGGGGCAACCACAAGGAATACCGCGTCCTCGACGAGGGCAGTAACAATTTCTTCAAAGTAAAGACCGCCACCATCAACGCGCTCCCATAGCCCCACCAATTCACAAAAGGAAATACAACAAGACACATCTTTTGTTCGCAAATACACGAAGCGAGGGCACCTGGTATTTGAGGTGCCCTCGCTTGTATTATTTATTTGCTGATGCGGCGGATAGCGCGTCAGCGCCTGCTGTTTTTAGAGGAGAGTGGCAGGGTCAAGATTCTTGCCTTCGATGTCCTTGAAGTAGCGGTAAGTTCCCACCTTCAATTCCATGGTAGCGTCTTCATCGCAAATGATGATAGCCTTGCGGTGCATTTGAAGCATGCTGAGGGTGCACATTTGTGAAACTGCGCCTTCCACTGCGTTGCGCAAAGCTGGAGCCTTCTTGTAGCCATTTACAATAATCATCACGCTCTTGGCAGCCATCACAGTTCCGACACCCACGGTAAGTGCAGTTTTAGGCACTTTGTTCACGTCGTTGTCGAAGAAGCGGCTGTTGGCGATGATTGTATCTTGAGTAAGAGTTTTCTGACGAGTGAGCGAAACGAGCGAGCTACCAGGTTCGTTGAATGCGATATGTCCGTCAGGACCTACACCACCCATGAAAAGGTCGATACCGCCAGCAGCAGCAATACGAGCTTCGTATTCTTCACATTCCTTTTCAAGGTCTTCAGCGTTACCGTTGAGAATGTTCACATTTTCCTTCTTGATATCGATATGGCAAAAGAAGTTGTTCCACATAAAAGAGTGGTAGCTTTCAGGGTGTTCTTCAGGAAGACCTACATATTCATCCATATTGAATGTGACAACATTCTGGAAAGAAACTTTGCCAGCTTTATTCAATTCAATAAGTTTCTTGTACATTCCGAGAGGAGAACTACCAGTTGGGCATCCAAGCACGAAAGGCTTTTCTGCTGTAGGTTTCGCTTCATTGATGCGAGAGGCAACATAGCACGCTGCCCATTCCGATACTTTGTCGTAATCAGGTTCGATAATAAGTCTCATAGTGTGATAGTATTATTGTAATTAGTTGTTGTTATCATCATACAAAGATAATAAAAATATCTCAATGTGCGTTGTTTTTTCTGACGAATATGAAAAGACAAAAGCGTTGGATATTTCTACCCAACGCTTAGTAGCGCATAGGGGAGTCGAACCCCTCTTGCAAGAATGAAAATCTTGAGTACTAGCCGATATACGAATGCGCCATTGCTAAAGCGACTCAGCGCAAACTAAAGTCGCAAAAGATGCTCAGGGTTGCTATTATGCAACGCCCAATTTATTCACATAAAGAGCAAGCTTAGACTTCAAGTTAGAAGCTTTGTTCTTGCTAATTACGTTCTTGCGAGCCAGCTTATCGAGCATAGAAGAAACCTTCTTGTAATCTTCAGCAGCCTTTACCTTGTCAGTTTCCTTGCGCAACTTGCGAACTGCGTTACGCATAGTCTTTGCATAGTAACGATTACGGAGATTACGAGTCTCAGTCTGGCGAATTCTCTTGATTGCTGATTTATGGTTTGCCATAATTATTTAAATATCAATTTATTTACGTTGTTATTATTAGTAGCGCATAGGGGAGTCGAACCCCTCTTGCAAGAATGAAAATCTTGAGTACTAGCCGATATACGAATGCGCCATTGCTGCACTTGGGTGCTAAAGCGAGTGCAAATTTATGAAGGATTTTTGAATTGACAAAATATTTTGCCAACAAAACGAAAAAAAACCTCAATTTTGCACCAAAATTGCATTTTATATGCCACATTTTCACTAATTTCGTAACGAAATCAGGAGGATTGGAAAAATCACCTGCTAAAAATTAACGACCGCGCATGTATGAATCGCTCAACGGAATTGTGCTCAACACCATCAAGTACAACGACCGACATAACATCACCCACATCTACACTGATCGCCACGGACTCATGTCGTTTCTCGTGGCACAGGGAAAGACAGCCGCAGCCCGAATGCGCGCCGCGATGTTCATGCCTTTAGGGCTTCTGCAATTTGAAGCGCGCATTCTTCCAGGCAAAGACCTGTGCACATTGCACGATGTGCGCCGCTCGCATGCGCTCCATTCGATTTATGCCGACCCAGTGAAAAATGCGGTGGCCATGTTTATGAGCGAGCTCCTCACCCACTCCATCCAGGAACGCGAGCAGAATGAGCCACTGTTTCGCTACATCGCCACTTCGGTGCGTTTGCTCGACACCATAACCGATGGTGTGGCCAACTTCCACATTTGTTTCCTTTATCACTTGGGCAGCTTCCTCGGCATCGAGCCCGACATCAGCAGTTACCAAGAAGGCTACTGGTTTGACATGGCTGAAGGCACGTTCCACTCTCGGCCATCGGGAGGCAGCCACAACCTCCGTCCCGAGCAGGCAAAAGTGCTCTACCTGCTCTCGCGTATGAGTTTCAGCAACCTGCACATCTTCCGGTTCAACCGCGAAGAGCGCAACCAGATGCTCGACACCATCCTCACCTACTACCGCCTGCACAATTCCACCCTCGGGGCACTACGCTCGCCAGACATCCTCAAGCAGCTTTTTGTATAGTCAGATTGTTATATATCAACATTTTAGAAAAGGAGAAAGGCCCTGTCGTCGCGACAGAGCCAAATCCCCTTAAATTAACAAGCTATTTCTATTAATATACGGATATGTATGATTATTGTTTTATTCGGATGAAGAGGATTAGAATGTACGCTTCACTGTGCTGTGAGTGCCATCGGTGTAGGTGGTTACCACTACGTTCATTCCGCTGAATGGAACTACCGACTTCTGGCCGTACATGTTCACGTATTCTACACTTGCAGGAATCTTGTTGTCTTGAATGATGTCGTTGATACCGGTTGGAGTACCCTTTGCGAAGTTTACATCGATCACTGATTCAGCGATGTAATATTCCTTTGCAAGGACTGGAGCCTTCATGCGAGTGCTGCTTGCAGTAGCTTTAGCAACAGGCTTTGCATAGATGCGTACGATATATGTAACATCGAGTTCACCGTCGTTTTCCACATCGCTTGCGCCAAAGGTGTCGGTCACGCGGATGGTGTTGGTATTTTCCCATCGTGGAAGGAGATTCACATCCACATTGCCATTGATTGAGAATTCCATCAAATCGTTGTGGTCTTCGTCGATGGCTGGCATACCTTCGTCATCAGAGTTGATTACGATTGGGTGAGCATCTTCATCGAGGCGAGCCATATATTCAGGAGTCACTTCCATTGCACGGTTGCCACCAACCACGCGCCATACGCGGTACTTCACGATTTCGTAATTATCGGTGCCTTCAGCTGCGATGTTAAGCACGGTTTGATAGTAACGACCCTTCTTGCCGTTGGCATCTTGGAAGGTGTACTGGCTCATCACCTTATCTTCTTCAGTCACATTAGCTCTGATGCGGTAGGTGGTTGAAAGAGGTGCGCCGTAGGTGTTGTAGGTACCGTCGATTGCGTTGCGGTAGGTCTTGATTACTGGTACATAGTCGTTTTGGCCCTCCATCACTGCTGCGTCAAGGATTTGAGGCTTGTCGGTGAAGTTCACGTTCTTCTTGAATGAACCGTTTTCATACACTGCGTAGTTCCAGCTTGGGAGGCGCTGTGCCATACCGATTTCCTCAGCCATGCCACGGCTTCTGCTTCTCACCTTGTCGACATCATACTCAGCAATCATGCGGTCTTGTTCGAGAGAGAACTGGATGGCAGGGCTTGCTTCGAGCTTTCCGTCGTTGATTCGTTCAGAGAGCACATTGTCGTTTTCAACATCAGCGAGAGTGACTGCATTGTCGACGAGGTTCACCTGAGTCTTGTAGACCTTGATGAGGCTGTATGAACTGTGAAGTTCGCTCTTTGAGCCAGCGAGAGCGGTGAATGAAGCCTTGTATTCGTAGCTTTCAGGATGTTCGTTGGTTGCTGTTGAAGCGCTGAACTCATCGTTGAACGACTCGATTTGGAAATTCTTGAAATCCACTTCTGCGTCGGCTGCGTAGCTTGAGTTGGTCTTGTAGGAGAATGTGCCATCGATATCTTTCTTAGCGCCCTCCTGGTTGTACCACTTCACGCTGTACTTGTAGTCGAGGTAATATGCTCTTGACATGTAACCTTCAGTACGCTTGTTCACGCTGTTGATGGTGAGTTCAGCGATTTTGGTTGCATTACCTGCATTGTGGTTCACGTCGTAGCGATAGAATGTGAGCTTTGAGCCTGCCTGGAGATTGCTGTACTTCACGTGAGTGTTCACTACATTGTGAGCGATGGTGATGAAGTTCTTGTAGTTGTTGGTCTCATTAGCCATATCAAAGTCGCTTGTAGAAGCTGTACCGATTTCGAGACGGAGACCTTCATCAGGGTCGAGGCCAGGGATGAACACCTTATCATTGTTGGAATACACTTCTTTGAAATCCTGGAACATGCCGTCGGTTGGCTGGCCAGAAACGATATAAGTGATTTCACGACCGTCTTGAAGCTGTGGTTCGAGGTAAGAATACTCGAAAGTTTCACCAGGAGCGATAGTCACTTGTTTGCCTTCAGCATCCATCAAAGGCTTGATGCTGCCATCCACGTCGCGGTACCATACCAAGAAGCGTTGAGGAATCTCATTGCCAGTGATTTCGTTGAGCGAAGAGGTCCAATCAAGGGTTACCTTGTATTCTTTGCCAGCAGCAGGAGCAGCCTTTGCCTTCAATTGAATACCGTAGAGGCCAAGAGCGGGAGCGTGTTCCTTGATGTAGTTGGTGTACTTACTTGCGGTCTTGCCTTGTTTGTCGCGATCCGACCAGCTCCACAAACGATAATCAGGGATAGTAACAATCAGGTCTTGAACATCAAAGTGCTTGGTGCCGGTTTTGCCCATCATACTGAAGAAGTGGTAATCATTACCAATCACAGAGCTACAGTCGTGCTCCACTTTGAAGACAGCACCATTCACGAGGTCTTCGTAGAAGTTGTCGATTTGCTTGCCGTCGCTCACAGCCACAGGGCTGTATTCTTCAAACATACCATTGAATGGAGCATAGTCATGAATCACCTTGCCGCCCCATTCACGGCCACGGCCTTTTGACATGAAGAAAAAGCGGTTGGCGTTGCCAGAAAGACGATAAACAGCACCAGGATTAGTATTTTTCTTGCCATCGGCAGTGGTAGCAGGAATATAAACGCCTTCGGTCATCACCTGAACAGACTCAATAGAGTTGGAAATATATTCAAGAGTCTGCTTCTCTGTGAGATTATCCTTTAATGAGGGAACGAAAGTATCTTTCACCTTCACCAACAAGGTTGTGTAGCCTTCTTGATTAGGAGTAAAGTCGCCCTTAATGCCATAAGCATTGTTCACATAGCTGCCAGAAGCCACATTGTAGCTGATAGTGCCTTCGCGCGAACCGGTTGATGTGTAGCCGCACTTGAGGATGCCAGGGATAGTCTTGTCGGTGTATACAGCCTTGACCAATGCCATGATTTGGCGAGGTTCGGTAGCAGGGTCTGCCATCGATGAAGTGACTGTACGACCATTGGAATTTGTCCATGTGTAAGTTTTTCCTGCAAAGAATTCTTTTGTCTTCACAACTGGATCAGCGCTTGCAGTGATTGATGACAATGCAACTGCCATTAGCGAAACTAAAAGGATTAATTGCTTTTTCATAACCTTAATGCTTGTTATTCTTTTATAGAAATTATTTGTTTTTTATTCTCTCGTTGTAATCTCGTCATTGGTTTGCTTGTTATCTGATTTGATTACGCTGCAAAGTTACCGCTGCTTTATTGTCCAAAAAAATCCATTTTTGTACAGCATTAAAAATTTACTGCAATAAATTTTGTACTATCTGATTATCAATATGTTCCAAATATATCCAATTATAAAAACAACTACGGTTTTTTAAGGTATGTTTTCTTTCAAGTGTTCCATATTTCCTATAAAATACACCAAATAGAAGAATTCCGGGGAATTTCTGCTATAGCTTTTTTTTGGGGGGGGGCGGCGGACGCTCGGACCGAGCGTCCCTACAATGGCAAATTGGGGAAAGATAGAGGAGCATATAGCCGGTGGGTACTGGCTTCCAGCCAGGGGATGGGGGGGCTTCGTGATCCGTGGGCAAAATCTGCTTCGCCGATTTTGCCTACGGTTACGCTGCTGCCAGCTTCCAGCCAGGACACTTGGTGGCTGCTTGCAATCTGTTATTTCTTAGCCTTCATCGTGTCAGTTGTCGGACAGGA
>JAUNNJ010000023.1 GCA_030531495.1 Bacteroidales bacterium | reverse complement strand
GGCACTTAAAAACAGCAAGGGTGTACCAAACTGTGAATTTTGATACACCCTCTTTGCCTATAAATATGTTGACAAATAACCTTTGAATCTAATGAGAACTCAACAACTCCCGTTGCAATAATTCATCGGCAAATATATTGTTACTTGATATAAGGGAGCAGGGCGTCGCGCCATACGAGGTAAGCGGGTCCCATCAAATGGAGGCCGTCGTTGGTGTATTCTGCCTTCAGGTTGCCTTTTTCATCCACCATCAGTGAATAGAGATCGATGAAAGGAATGTTTTTGCTTTCGCACAATTCCTTAAGTTTTGCATTTGCTTCAGGAACCACTGGCTCAAGACCTTGGAGGCTCTTCCACATGCGCACCTCGTTGTTAAAGGGAAGAATGCTCTCCACATAGATTTGGGTGTTTGGACAGCGAGTCTGAATCAAAGTGAGCAGCTCATTCATGGCACTTGCCACACTGTCGGCCGACACTTTGTGTGAGATGTCGTTGATACCGCCCATAATGAAAATCTTGCGAGGCTGGCCCTTCAAAATAGGCTCCATACGCTCCATGAATCCGGGAATGATGTCGCCCACAATACCACGATTTTTCACATGGCAGTTGTCAAAAAGTTCATTCCATTCAGCGCCATCAGTGAGGCTATTGCCAAGCATAATGATATCGCTTGAATATACTGGGAGCTGGTCGAACAAAGTGGCTCTGCGAGCATAATACACATCGGGGTTGACAGGTTTCTTCTGAGCCATACACGATAGAGAAAGAACTGCTAATAATAATACTAAAAAGCGTTTCATAAGCATTATTTTATATGACGGAGGGCATCAGCCGAAAAGCCAACACCCTCCTGTTCATCAATTCATTTGATTATTGTTGAGCACGATAAGCGTCGCAAGCCTTTTTCACAGAGCCATGCTTGAGAAGCAATTCTTTTGCTTCGTCGTAAGGCAAGCCCAGTTCCTCAACCACCATACGAGTACCGCGGTCCACGAGCTTGATGTTAGAAAGTTGCATATTCACCATCTTGTTGCCCTTCACACGGCCCATCATAATCATAACGCTGGTAGAAATCATGTTGCAAATGAGTTTTTGACCTGTACCTGATTTCATACGTGATGATCCGGTTACGAATTCAGGACCAACAACCATTTCCATTGCGATTTCTGCAGTTTCACTCATTGGAGCCTCAGGGTTGCTGGTGATAGCACCAGTCAAGCAACCGAAAGCGCGAGCAGCTTTCAAAGCGCCAATCACATAAGGAGTGGTGCCAGAAGCAGCAATACCAACAACGGTATCGAGTGGAGTGATATCAAAAGCCTGGAGGTCTTTCCAACCTTGTTCGGTGTCGTCTTCAGCATTTTCAACTGCATTGCGGAGCGCAGTGTCGCCACCAGCGATAATACCGATAATCCAACCTGGATCCATACCGAATGTTGGAGGAATTTCGCTTGCATCGAGCACACCAAGGCGGCCAGAAGTGCCAGCTCCCATATAGAAGAGGCGACCACCTTTCTTCATGCGTTCTACAATACCTTCTACGAGCTTTTCAATCTGAGGAATTGCTTTCTCCACTGCATCAGCCACCTTGTGGTCTTCTTTGTTGATGTTGGTAAGCAATTCGTGAGCCGACATCTTTTCGAGGTCGTTGTAAAGAGAAGGTTGTTCGCTAATTTTTACAAAAGCCATTATTGTAAAATGTTTAATAGATTAAATTTCAGTAAATAAATAGATTAAGCTTGTTCAGAGTGGTACTTGATAAGACCTTCCATTGGAGCTTGAATAATAGTGCCAATAGTGATGCCTTGGCTCTTTGCAGCTTCCATGAGAGTGGCCTTTTGCAAGAATGCAATTGAACCTACGAAGTTGCAAGGAAGTTCCTTATAGTTGCTGTAACTTTCCACATTACGGATAAAGAAATCGGTGAACGAACGAAGAACGATGCGGTGGATTGAAGGTTCTTCGATATTCTTTTCCAAGAATGGAGCGAATTGAGCGAGGAAACGGTTGCCGGCAGGCTTGCGATACACGCGGTCGATGATGGTCATACGGTCAACCTTATATTCATCGTAGAACTTTTGGCAAAGATGTTCAGGAAGTTGCTTCTTGAGCACATCACCCACGAGGAGCTTACCGAGAACAGCACCACTACCTTCGTCGCCAAGGATATAACCGAGTGGAGAAACATTTTCTACCACCTTTTCGCCATCGTAGTAGCAAGAGTTTGAGCCTGTACCCATAATGCAAGCGATACCAGGCTTACGGCCACAAAGTGCACGAGCAGCAGCGAGCAAATCGCTTGCCACTTCAATCTTCGAAGCAGATGGAATATTTGCCTTGAGAGCATTCACAACGTGTGAACCCACTTCGTCGTTGAGAATACCAGCACCATAATAGTAGATTTCGTCTACTTGGTAGCTGCTGATATGAGGAACGAGCTCTTCTTTAATGGTGGCAGTCATTTCTTCTTCTGTCATCATCAAGGCGTTCATACCAGTAGTGAAGATTTGTGCAACTTTTTCGTTGCCGTTGAGTAGGCACCAATCAATTTTGGTTGACCCACAGTCTGCAATTAAAATCATAATTGATAATGTTTATAGTTTGATTATTATATTTTTCTTATAGAGGATGTATCCGAATATCCAGTTAAACAACACAAACAGGATTGCATAGAGGCAGGAAGCCATCTTGTCGCTGAGCGTGATTGCTTTATACATCTCGTAGAGTTTACCTTTAATAGAGCTGCGTTCGCCTGTGCCTTCAGCCACAGTTACAGCCTCGTTGAAACTTGTTTGAACTGTCGAAAGGCTATCGCCCTCAAATGCAGGACAAGCCTTCATGCCAGAAAGGAAAATATCAGAGTATACCAATCCGACTGTCACACCGAGCGTATCGGCATAGCACATATCCAAAGCGGCTTGCGCACGACGCATGCCGTGTTTAGCAGCTTCGCTATAATAATCGGCAGCCTTCGCATGGTCGGTTTCAATGCCAAATTTGCCAAAATCGTAGCAGAGTGCCAAATTATATTGTGCATTGGTAATTGATGAATCAGCTGCTTCGGTGAGCAATGGAAGCACCTCCTTGTCGTTGGAAGCATCTTCATCTTGCATGTATGCCAAAGCTAAGTTGTAACGAGCGACTACCATTGAAGAATCGACAGCAGCAGCCTTCAAGAGCTTCACGGCCTCATCTTTGTTTTCTTCCACACCCTTGCCATTATAGTAAGCAATAGCGAGGTTGTTTTGAGCTTCGGCACAACTGTCGGCAGCAAGCTTTGAGTAGAGTTGAGTAGCCTTCTCAGCATCGCCCTTCACATAATCGTCGGAAGTGCAAATAATCACAGAGCCGAAGATAATGGCAAACAGGCTGCCCAGCACATAGAGCGACAATGGATTGACCCCAAACGCATGGAAGAACTGACACCATTTTTTATGGCCTTTCATGTCGATGACAAAGATTAACAATGCCAATACGCTCATTGCTAAACCTGTAGTAATCAACACGAAGGAACTCGACCACATCTTCTTTCCACAAGGAATGCCATAGCTTAAAAGCCATCCAACCAGGATGAATGAGAAGCCGATGAGCAACAAACGAGCCACTCGCTGATAGTTGTCCTTCACTTTCACAATCAGACCACCAATCATAAAGCCGATAAGCACATGGGCCACACAAGGCAAAGTGCTCAAAATGCCTTCAGGGTCGAATGCCACACTCATGCCATTGTAGCCTTCATGATACATGTGGTCGGGACCAAGAACTGCATTATCGATAACGGCAATAATGTTGTCGGTAGAGAAATCGTAACCATGTCCGAATCCCAAGATAAGGGCATACACAGCAAGAATGCCACCTATCACCCATGGGAGAACTCTATACTTGAATAGCACAGCGCACATCGTACCAAAGAAATACACAAGTGCCAAACGCTGGAACACGCCCAAGTAGCGAATTGAGTCCAAATTATTGGCTGCTTCAAGGAAAGGTTTTCCATCGCGGAACATGCCATACATCAAATGGCTGAACCATTGCACAGCCCACCCAATGAGGAAGAGGAGCACTGTGCGGCGAACCACCTTCAGAGCAAGCGACTTCGACAGTGTGAAATCAAATTTCTTCAAAGAGAAAAACATAGCCACACCCATACAGAATACAAAGAATGGGAACACCAAATCGGTTGGGGTCAGTCCAATCCATTCTGCATGTTCGAGAGGCTCGTACAAACTGCCCCAACTGCCGGGATTGTTGACAAGCAGCATCCCCGCTACAGTGATACCGCGAAGGATATCCAGAGCCATGAGGCGTTTACTATCATTTGCCATAATTAGTAATGATTAAAAATCTTTATTTTTTACAGTTGTACACTCATTAATCAAATAAACAAGCGATTGATATGGCACACCGCTATGAGTGGTGAGCCCAATTTCACAAGTGCGGCTATTGGAGAAACCACGGGTCACATGGGCCTCTTCAATAGCACTACGGAGTTTGCGCAATGCATAGGCATTCAATTCTGGATTATTGAAGCCTTTATCGCCAGCAAAACCACAACAGCCCACCCCTTCAGGAAGCACCACTTTCGTTGAACAGCGATTTGCCAACGAGAGCAGCTTGCTTTCAATCTTCATCAGGCGAGTTGAGCAAGTCAAGTGGATAGCAATTGGCTCGTCCACTGGATGGAATTCAAGAGAGTCGGCCACATAATCGTGGATAAATTCCATCAGTTCAAGTGGTTTCACCTTCTTCATATGGCCTTGCATACGGTGCAAACAAGGACTTTGATCACACACCACTGGGTATTTGCCATTTTCACTGGCAGCGAGCAGTGCTGCTTCAAGTTCTGCAGTCTTCTTGTCGGCAATGTCGGGCATGCCTTTACTTTCCCAAATCATACCGCAGCACATCTTTTTCATTCCCTCAGGGAATATCACTTCCCATCCTGCTTTATTGAGGAATGCCACTACTTCGTCTACGAGGTTGGTCTTCGGTCCTTTACTGCCCTTACCCATTGTCTGATTCAGACAACTTGGGAAATATACAACTTTCTTCTCTGCCTTTGGCTGTGCGATATTCTTTGCACAATATGGCTTTGGAAGTGATGGCGTCCACAATGGAGCACCCATAGAATGTAAGGCTTTACCTACTGCCTTCACACCACCATCACCAAGGATGAAATGAGCGAGATTTGCTCCACCAAGTGCCACTTTCAAACTTGAGCGAACACCATTAAGGTGGTCTGCACAAAATTCGCCCACTTTGTGGCTTGTGGTGCCCTCTGTATGCTTTTGATTACGGAGGTCGTGAGTCAAATCGCCAGTGTTTATCTTCATTGGGCATGAAGTGCTACACAAGCCATCGGCAGCACAAAGAGCATCGCCATAATATTTATATTGCTTTTCGAGGCGTTTCAAGCGCGCATTATCCTCGCCCGATTCTTTCAAACGAGCAATTTCGCGCTGCACCACAGTGCGCTGACGCGACGAGAGACCTAAACCGCAACTCACACAATTTACTTCGCAGAAACCGCACTCCATACATTTGTCGACATGTTCATTGACAAGCGGTAGTGGCTTGAACGATTTCACGAAGCAATCAGGGTCGTCATTGAAGATGACTCCTGGATTGATGATATTTTTGGGGTCGAAGAGGTTTTTCACCATCTTCATCACATCATATGCCTTTTCGCCCCACTCTTTCACCACGAATGGCGCCATGTTGCGTCCGGTACCATGTTCAGCCTTGAGAGAGCCGTCGTATTTGTCAACCACCAGTTTCACAATCTCGTCCATGAGATTCTTATACTGCTTCACATCATCGTCGGTTTCGAAACGCTGAGCAATGATGAAGTGGTAGTTGCCCTCAAGGGCGTGACCATAGATGCAACTGTCGTCGTAGCCATGCTCTTGAAGCATCTTTGCCAAATCGCATGTAGCGTCGGGAAGGTCTTCGATATGGAAGGCGATGTCTTCAATAATCACGGTAGTGCCAAGCGGACGAGTACCAGCCACAACGGGGAAAATACCTGAGCGAATAGCCCAATATTTAGCATTCTCCTCTGGGTCGGATGTGAATTTTGCAGGCACATAGAGTGAGAAATTCTTCAACACGTCCTCAATGGCCGCAATATTTTCATTCATGGCCGCTTCGGTTTCCGCTGCCGTGCGAATAAGGATTGCAGTGAGCCCTTCACCAGTGGTGTCGTTCACCGACGAAAGCGACTTTTTATCAAGAATCTCTGCACATTCCACAGGACTCTTTTTCAAAGCAACCACACATTCGCAAGCCTCACGCATCTCTTTGAAATAAAGCATTGCGCTGGATTTATACGGCAGATTGTTGCCCGTAGTCATCGTGAATTCACTCGCAAAAGCAAGTGTACCTTCACTGCCCACCATCAAGTGGGTGATGATATCGAAGGGATCGGTGTGCTGAACAAATGGATAGATGTTCAAACCGGTCACATTCTTAATAGCATATTTGTGCTTGATTCTCTTCACGAGTTCTTCATCGGCAAGCACTTTGTCGCGAATATCTTCAATTCCCTTGATGATTTCGGGGTGCGATTGCTTGAATTGCGCACGACTTTCAGCGCTGCCGGTATCGAGCACGGTGCCATCTGCCAAAACGATGCGCATCGACTTCATCACCTTGTCGCTATTAGCGTGGGTACCACAACTCATGCCGGAAGCATTGTTCATCACAATGCCGCCAACCATTGCCGAATTTTTAGAGGCAGGGTCGGGAGAGAATGTCTTACCGAACGGACGGAGAATGTCATCCACTTTGCGGCCCACAATACCAGGCTGCATAGTTATTACGGAAGCATCCTCATTCAGTGTGTATTTTTCCCAGTTCTTTCCTGCAACGACGAGGATAGAATCGGTGGTTGTTTGCCCCGAAAGGCTGGTGCCTGCAGCACGGAAGGTGACAGGAAGATTGAGTTTGTAGGCTTCTGCCAACAAACGCGAAACTTCCCCCTCGTCGTTACTGCGCACTACTACCTGAGGCACATGACGATAGAATCCAGCATCAGTACCCCAAGCCAGGCATCGCAAATCGTCGGTATAAATCCTGTCGTCGGGTATAAACCACGATATATTGCGAACAAATTTCTTATAAACTTCTTTCACAGGAGGTGATTAATGATATAAATAATATTTGCTTGATTTTGCTTTGAAAGCTTCAGCATCTTTGTTGAAGTATGCTTCAATATCAGCCACTTTATAGCGCTTAGAGAAGAGCTTTCGAATTTGGTCGGTACCCATCACCTTGTCGAACATACCATAGCCACGTTTTGCGTTAGCGTCGAAAATCTTAGCTTCGGGATGAAGTTCGTGAAGCACTTGCAAGAAATAGAACTGACACATAGTGAGGTTTGCCTTGTCGAGGTCGGTGATATAGATTTGCACACCATGCATTTCCTTCATTGCGTCGGCAGTTTCAGGCCCCACTTTAAAGAAAGGCTTGAAATTGATAGGACGGAAACGGAAGCCTGGCAAATTGAGTTCATTCATTTTGTCGGCAAGCTTGTCGGCATCGCAATATGGAGTAGCGAAGCATTGGAAAGGCAATGTGTAGCCAATACCTGTGTTGAAGGCATAGAGTTCACCAATCACACCCGAAACGGCATAGAATGCTGCATGGTCGGGAGTTGGAATTTGAGGAGAAGGAGCGACCCATGGCAGACCAGTCTCGGAGTAGGTCATATTACGCTTCCATCCTTCCATAGGAATTACAGTGAGTTTTGCTTTCATTGCGATAACGCCTTCTTCATTAAGATATAAGGCAAGTTCGCCAGGAGTAAGACCATATACGTAAGGAATTGCATATTTGCTCACCATTGAAAAGAATCCCTTTTCCACAAGGTTGCCTTCCACCTTGGTTCCGCTCACAGCATTTGGACGGTCGAGCACCATAAATTCCTTGCCATTTTCAGCACAAGCTTCCATACACATACCCATAGTGGCATAGAAAGTGTAGCTACGGCAACCGATATCCTGAATGTCATACACCAGCACATCAATATCCTTCAGCATCTCGGCAGAAGGCTTATGGGTTTTACCGTAGAGGGAATAGGTCTTAACACCAGTTTTAGCATCAACTGCATCGCCAACAGCATCGCCTGCGTGCGCATTGCCACGAACACCGTGCTCTGGGCCATAGAGTGCTACAAGTTTCACACCCTTTGCTTCGTTGAGAATGTCGACTGTAGACTTGAGATTACGGTCAACACCACTTGGATTGGTCACCAAACCCACGCGCTTGCCTTGAAGTTCCTTGAAGCCTCCGTCGCGGAGCACTTCCACACCTGTTTTCACCTGTGCAGTGGCAATAACAGCAACAGCCATAGCCACCAGCGATAAAATATGTCTTTTCATAATTGAATTACCTTTAATTGTTATTTCTTTTCGTCGGCTTCTTTTTTACCGTAGTTAGGATCAATCTTCTTGTCGGCAAAGTAAGTTACAACAAGTGTTGCGAAGCAGCAAACCATCACCATCCAGAAGAACCAGATATAGCCAATTGCTTCTTGAATGTAACCAGCAACGAAACCTGGCAACATCATTGAGAGTGCCATGAAGGCTGTGCAAACGGCATAGTGTGAAGTTTTGTATTCACCTTCAGAGAAGTACATCATATAGAGCATGTAGGCTGTGAAACCAAATCCATAGCCAAACTGCTCAATGCAGAGTGCAATAGTGATAATCACTACATTCGATGGCTGTGCCATTGCGAGGTAAACAAAGGTGAGACAAGGAAGTGTCATGAAACCAGCCATCACCCAAAGTGACTTCTTCAAACCTACGCGCGAAGAATAGATACCACCAAGAATACCGCCAAGAAGCAATGCAATAACGCCAAACACACCATACACGGTACCCACCAATTCAGTAGACAAGCCAAGACCACCTTCAGCAGTTGAGTGAACCAAAAATGGCTGACAAAGTTTAATCAAGAAACCTTCAGGCAAACGATAAAGCAACATAAATGCAATTGCCAAAAGGCAACCAGGCTTCATAAAGAAGGTTTTGAACGAATTTGCAAGTTCTTTAAGATTGTTGCCCATAGTGCTACCGCCGTCAGCCGATACGCGAGGCTTATCCTGGTCGCTATGAGGCAAAGTGAAAGTGTGATACAATGTGATTACGCCAAACACTGCTGCAGCAACACCAAGAGTAATCTGCCAAGACGCAGGAATATTGCCAGCCTCAACACCAAGTGGAGAGAAGCCGTTGGTTTCAATCAAACCAGCGATAGCCACGAGCACACCCTGACCAAACACAGAAGCCACGCGGTAGAATACGCTACGAATACCAATAAAGGCTGCCTGGCTACTTGGGCTGTGTGCCAACATATAGAAGCCATCGGCAGCAATATCGTGAGTTGCAGAAGCAAATGCTGTGATGATGAAAATCACCAATGTCACGAGGAACATGCTTATTGGAGTGTTGCCAGCCGCCACTGTTTCTTTTCCTGGGAAAGGAAGGGTGAGTGTGAGCAAAATCATGGCAGCGGTCATGAGAATCTGCATCATCACAATCCACCAACGCTTAGTTTTTACCACATCAACGATTGGACTCCAAATACCCTTCAAGAACCATGGGAAATAGAGCAATGTAGTGAAGAACGACATATCACCATTGGGCACACCCATCTTGGTGAACATCATCACCGAAATGTTATTAACAACGAAGTAAGGGATACCCTCTGCGAAGTACAGTGTTGGGACCCACCACCACGGATTGCGGAAACCCGCAACTTTAGATTCATTTAATTCCATATCTTATTATTATTTTGTTTCGTTTGCGTTTATGTTAATATTGTGCTTCAATTTCTGCATCAATGAAATAATGAAGCAGTATTTCTTTATAATTATAGCCCTTGGCACCCATCACGGCTGCGCCAATCTGGCATAAACCTACGCCATGACCCCAGCCAGCTCCGCGGAGCACAAACTTTGCTGGATAGCCTTCTGCATCCGCTTCGTGCTTTTCAACAACGAATGCTGAACTATAAAGTGCACTTTCGCTTAAGGCATAACGGATAGCCAATTCCTTACCAATGGTCTTGGTCATCTTTTCACCCACAATTTTCAATTTGTAGAGACGACCAGATGTACCACGTGCCACAGGTTCAAGACTCTTGATTCGTCCATAGTCGTCGCCTGTACGCTTTTTGATGAGAGCTGAAATTTCATCTTGAGTATATTCCACCTTCCAGCGATAGAAGTCTTTTGTTTCTTGGTCGTAGTCGTTGAGCACTTGCGACAGAATTGCTGGGTCGGAGGTGTTGCAGAATGCCGCAGGAGCAGAAAGAATCCATTCTGCAGCATTGTCTTCGCGTGTCAAATCGGGGAAATCCATAGGGTTTTCGCCATCGCGACGTGCCACGAGATAGTTGTAGTGCTGTGGTTGCCAGCAGTTTTCAAATTCTTCAAACACGCCACCGCACGATTTAGAGAAGCGAGCATCGCAGAGATTACCACCATACATCAGCACCTGGCCCCAAGTGGCTTCGATTGCTTTCTTCACAGTTTCGGTCGACGCGCGTGTGATACCTTGATAGCGTTGGCAGTGGTCGTCGGCACACACATCGAAGTTGATGTGGTCGTCGCGGTCCCACCACTTAATCTCCTCGTTGGGCTCTTGGGCTGTTTCGCCAAGCATCACGTCGGGAGCATTGCCAACTTTGTCTTTATAGATTTGAGCCAAAAGCCAACTGCGTGAAATCACTGCGTGAGCCTTCAGCAATTCAAGCGATGCCTTTGCACTCATTTCGCTTGAAATTACACTCAACAGATATTCCTCAACCGAGAGGACATTTACAGTGGTAATTCGGTCGTCTTCAACGATGAGGTGAAGATAACCACGGAAACTTTGAACTTCCTTGCGGCGCCAGTGAAAACTTACACCAATAGTCACATCCACGAGAGTGAATGAGTCGGTTTCCACATTCACAGGCTCAAAAAGGAGGTCATCGTACTTCTGACCGTTCCACACCACTTTTCCATCGGCAACTTCTACATGCTGGTTACCAGCAACCAAATTACCGTTGACACGATATTCGTTATTGAGCACGAAGTCAACAACTGGCTCGTTCATAATTCCAACACGTACTTGAGGAACTTTATTCATTGTGAGAGTATTTTGAGTTAAATTGTTCAATTAATTGCTCCGCACCTTCTGCCGACAAGCATAGTTCATCGAACATGGCTTGCACATCAGATGCTGTGAGACATCTAAAATCTTTTTCAACAGGCACAGCAAAGGCTTGCCCCATATCCACTGATGCTGGCGAGAGCAGGAATTGCCCCTCCCCTACACCATAATTGCTCGGACGGTGTTTCACACGTGGGAAAACAGCCAAATGATAGATGTTCTGTTCATGCCAACACAGCACATTCATCATTGGCTCCACTTCGCCATCACCTATAGGCAACAAGGTAACGAGGTGTGAGAACAATGTTTCCACTTCGCTGGCATCTTCGCTGGATATCACAAATGGACGACCTGGCGATGAGCTGCAAAAACTAATTTTTCCACCGGCAAACATCTTCACTTTCACGCTTGCAGATTGAAATTCATCGCAGAAAGGCATAAATCCTTTGTTACCTGCCTGAAAATGCATGTGGTCGGGTGCCGAAGCACCGCATTTAGGCCCGTTATAGAACAATACGAACTCGGGCAGGTCGGCCGACAAGCGAAGCATATCACCTACTCGACCCATCACCGACTGAGGCAAATGCTCCATCAGTGCAATGGTGAGATGGCGGGGGAAAATGGGATAAGGATTCACCTGAATCTTAAATCTCCCGTGCCAAGAAATCATTTCCTGCTCCTGAGGCTGGTTTTCGCAACACAGGAAGCATTTCCTTGCCTTCAATGATGCAGCATCCACTTTTGCCGCTGACGAACGAATACGCTCTGGATTGAATTGGAGTACGACTGTGGAATCGCACAACTTCAATTCACGAGTTTCGACACGCTCAAGCGCCCCGTAATTCTGAGTTACGGTTGGCCAGTCGCGCATCTGACGCTCTATCAGGTGGTCTACCTCAAGGGTATAGTTCATAATTGCCTAAAAAACTTCTAAAAATTAGCTGTGGCCAGGCTGAGTATGAATCCCAGCCTGGAACTTCACAGCGAATTATAAATTAATGCCTCCGAACAAATTATTTTTTCTTGTTCATAGCCACACGAGCTTGGAGTTCCCAAGTGCGGATGCGGTCTTTGTAGAGGTTGTTATTGTTCATCTTCACTACATCGAGTGATGCATCACTGTTGTCTTCCCAACGGCGGCACAAGTACACTGGCTCGTAAACGCGACCAATCTGATAGGTGCGAGAGATGTTCAAACCGAGTGCATAGTCTTCACCATAGCTGGTGTTAGGAAGCTTCACGTCGCGGAGCACTGGAGTGTAGAATGCACGAGGAGCACCGAGGCCATTGATACGGAGTGCGTTGTTGCGGCCGTTTTCTGGAGTCCATTCCTTGTGGTCGATGATGCCGGGAGGAATCATGTTGCCGTTGATGTCGGTCATCATATATGTACCAACCACCATAGCCACATTTTGTTCGTAGAATGCCTTCACCATAGTAGAGAGGGTGTTTTCATCCTTGTACATGTCGTCGCTATCGAGTTGAACCATAAACTTACCAGCGTTTGGTTGGCTTGCAGCATAGTTCCAGTAGCCACCGATACCGCAATCATAGAAGTCGGCAATAAGGTGGATGAGGCGTGGGTCGTCGTATTCAGCAATAGCTTCACGAGTTCCGTCGGTAGAGAAGTTGTCCACTACCATGAGGTTGAACTTGAAGTCGCACTTTTGCATGAGCACGCTGTTGATAGCGTCGCGAATGGTGCGAATACGGTTGCGAACAGGAATCATTACAGTCACTTCGTATTCAAAATCGCCACGGTCGAATTCAATGTGCTTGAAGTTAGGAACCATCTTACCATCAACTTCCTTTTCTGGTGCGAGGTAACCACCGATTTCCTTGAGGTGTTCGGTACAAGCTTGTTCCATTTCAATTTGGCGACCACGGTTCTTAGGATCTACATAGTCGAAAATCTTTTCACCACTCTTACGGGTGTCAAGTTCCACGTCGCTATAGAGATACTCGTTGATGTGAGTGATTTGACCGAATTGAGAGAGTTTCAAACGAAGGTCGTAAAGGCCTGCAAATTCATAATCAGCCTTCATAGCTGCTGCAGCCTTCTTATAGCATTCAGCGCAGAAGAAGAGCACTGAACCGAAGTCAAAGTCGTCGCGAAGACTACCAAATTGATAATCAATAACAGGAGCCTTGTCAGCGCCCTTGTCGGTTACGTTGTAGTGGTCAGCGTAGAGCATTGCACTTTGGCTGTCGCATGCGAGAGTCACAAAACGCTCAATCGCATATGGAGCAAATTTAAGAGTGTTGTACTTTGTGTAGAGCATCACGAAGTCGGCACCTTCAGCCTTTTCTGCGATAGCCTTCATTGTAGAAGAGGCAGTGAGGTTTTTCACTTGGATAAGTTCGCAACCTTCCACTGTACCTTCAGCTTCTGCATTCGCAAGAAGATAAATTTTGCTTACGTTTTCGTTAGCTTTCAAGCCTTCGATAGTTGCCTTTGCTTGTTCAGCATTTGCAAAAGGGATAAAGCAATTAATTTTTGCCATAATTTTTTGTTGTTGTTTTTATTGAAAAATTATTAGTTGTTTTATAGTTTGTTCTTGTTTTTATTCTGTCGCGCCCTCAATTCCCAAGTGCGAATGCGGTCCTTGTAGAGGTTGTTGGCATTCTCTTTGAAAATATCGAGGTCGGCATCTGTGTTATCGTCCCAACGGCGTGCACAAGTCATCACATCATACACACGTCCCATACGATAGTCGCGTGTGATGGCCAATCCCATAGCGTAGTCTTCACCATAGTTGGTGTTAGGAATGTAGGTGGCACGATAAATTGGAGTGTAGAATGCTCTTGGACCTCCTACGCCATTCACGTGGAAAAGATTGTTGCGACCATTGTCGGGTGTCCATTCGTGGTGATCAATAATGCCTGGAGCAATTTCTTTCAAATTCACATCTGTCACCACATAAGTGCCACACACCATAGCAGCATTCTCTTTATAGAATTGAGCCACCATCTTTTCAAGGGTGTGAGGAGTGGCGTACATATCGTCGCTGTCGAGCCCAATCACGAAACGCCCACAACGCTTATCGCTGACACCTAAATTCCAGCAACCGCCGATACCTAAATCGTCGCGGTCAGGGATAATGTGAATCAAGCGTTCGTCGTCGGCAAACTCGTCAATGGCCTCGGTAGTGCCGTCTGTAGAATGGTTATCAACAATTATCAGATTGAATTTGAATGGAGCTTCTTGAGTCAACACCGACTTGATGGCATCACGAATCACTCTCACGCGATTCAACACGGGAATGACCACGGAGCATTCAATATCAAATTTCTCAGAATTAAAGTCAATATCTTTGAAATCGGTTGGAGGCAAATATGCACCCACAGCTTTAAGGTGGTCGGTGCAAGCCTGCTCCATTTCTTTCTGACTGGCGTTATTCTTTGGATCGCAATAGTCGTAGATTCTCTCGCCACTTGTGCGGGTGTCGATTTCCACATCGGTGTAAAGATATTCAGGAATATGCTCAATTGCATATTTCTGCGACAGTTTCAATCGCAAATCATACGTGCCTGCATCCTTATGGTCAACAGTCATTCGCGATGCTGTTTCTTTCAGCTTCTCTGTATTGTAGAGAATCACTGAGCCAAAATCGAAATCATCGCGAAGCGAACCTTGCTGATAATCAATCACAGGGTCCTTCTTCAATTCGCCACCACGGTAGTTGTAGTGGTCAGCGTAGACCATGCCCGCATCCAAATCACGAGCCACGGTCACCATTCTCAAAAGAGCCTTAAAACCGAAAAACAGCATTTCCGGCTTGCTATACACAAGCGTGAATTCGCTTTTAGCATTTTCGGCTATTGCTTTCACTGTGGCAGTGGAGGTGAAGTCGTGCACTACAACCAGTGTGCAGCCCTCCAAAGGCACAGCATCTGCATTAGTAGAGAGCAGACACACGTTAGCCACCTCTTCTTCCGCCATCAGCCCTTCCACGGTGCGGAGCGTCTGCTCTGCATCAATGTAAGGCACGAAGCAATCGATTACTCTTTTCATCTACTTTTTGGTTTACTTGTTGAAGAAGTTGAGAATATCTTGCATGAAAGTATCGCGAGCCTTGCAGCAATTAATACTTTCAAATGGGAAACCAGCCACTACGGTGCGGTAAGTGCCACGGTCTACAGCCACAGCTGCAGGCTTGGTGTTTTCGGTGTAACGCATAATTGTTGCACCAGCTGCGTCACTTGCCTTCACTGCATCAGGCGATTCCACTGCATACACCTTGTTGTTCAACGCATTGCAGAATGCCATCTTGCGTTCGGCAGGAAGTTCTGTGAATTTCGATACTACGCCATTCACTTCGCCTGATTGAGCTGCTCGTGAAGCACGATGTTCGAAACCGAGAACATTCTTTGCGAAGGCCACTTCAGCCTCTACTGGTTTTGCCTTCTCCCAAATGTCGCTTGCCACATAAGCACCAGTAATCATCACATTGCCACCGGCAGCAGTGTAGGCTGTCACGGCATTCATAAATTCTGGAGTGTAGATTTTGAAACGGTTGGCATAAGCACCACGGCCGTTCATTGTTTCTTTTTGCTTACCAAGAATGATATCGAGCACCTTGTAGTCGGCAGCATTCACAGCGCCTGCTTCAAAGGCAGCTTCACTCATCGAAACAAATGAATAACCAGCATTCATGATTGATGCACCGTGCACTGTGGTGTAATCGAAGTTGTTGCCAGCCACCACCTGAGTGCCAGTTTCATAGTTGCTACGACAAGCGCCGAAACCAGGGTCGTCGTCATCTGCCCAAGGCAAACGGCGTTCAAATTCATATTGTGCACCGATATAATTGTTTTGTTGCATATAAGGTACACCGTGGTCTTTTTCATCATAGAAACCAGCCATCTTGCCAGAATCAAACCAGTCGGGACCACAAACACGGGTGAAGTTGTTCACCACTGCCACAGTGCCCTTACTGTTGGCTGCAACACCTAGTGAAAGCACTTCGCTTGGGAAACTGCGGCCACCTTCGTTCATAGCGATAATTTTGTAACTATGAATTTCGTTGTCGGAAATCTGAACATTGAAAGTGGGTTGGTCAACCACAGCAATTTCCTTGAAACCGCCGTCAAGGCCTACGCGTTCGCATACGATATAGGTCTTTGCATCAGCATTTGCTTCGGCAGTTGGTTGCCATGAAAGGGTGAAAGCGTTAGCGCCATTGCCCTTGATAGCGAAATCGTGTACAGGAAGTGGTTGTACCACATAGTCGCGATGGTCGCGTTTTGCAATAAATTTCAAGATACCCTTGTAGATGGCACGGCTCACATCGAAACGGAAATTCGGGTCCAAACCATATTTCATATCAGCGAAGTTTTGGTGTGAGAGGAGTTCCATGAGCAATGCTGGCACTTCAGGCACACGAGCTTCGTAATACGACTTGTCCCACATACCGCGACGCATCCAGTCGGGTTCATATTTTGCACGAATCACATCGCAAACTTCGGTTGAAACCAAATCTGCAAATTCGCGAGCAAGAATACGGGGTGTGCCGTTTTTGTAGTTGCCAAAATCATTTTCACCATCGCTGGTTGAATATATCAGGAGCGTGCCGATTGTTTCGTCGTCCATAGTGGTGCCGGCATCGGTGTGGAGGCAGAACGACACATCAACTGGCACATTAAGACCTTGTTGTTCAGGAAGCACTTGTGAGCCACCTGCAAGGTGATTCACCCACAAGCCACGGCTGCGATAGTCGTCGTTGTAGTCGTTTGTACCTTCTGACGAAGAATAAACACTTTGTGGGAAACCTGCCCACTGCAGATAATAGCGAGCTCCGAGGGTGAACCAAGGATGGTCGCCCGGGTGTACATAGTCGTAAGCCACGCCTTCTTTGCCAATGTGGCTTTCATTGCCATATTTCTTGGCGATAGCCATGTTTTCTTCTGTTGGTAGAGCCACACGACGAACCACATTCGCCTTGCCCCCACCCACTTTGATTGCGTCGGTGGTTACCACGCTCTTAGCATCTTTCGATAGGTTTGAAATCACCACTACATCTTTATTCAAGCCTTTCTTCAACTGGAATGTTCCGAGATACACCCAAACACCGCCAGCCATCGTTTGGTCAACGGTGTAGTTTTTGGTGCCTCCGAGGCTGTTGACAGTGTATTTCACATCTTTGGCACTGTTGGGGAGTGACTTGTATGAAATATAGAGTGCAAAATCGCCAGCTTCAGGCATATCTACATCGTAGCGAGCAAAAGACAGGTTTTTCTTGTCCTTAGTGGCTTGCACAATACGATATGTGCCTTCTGCGAATGGGTTTTCGTAGTCACGATAATTTTCGCGGTCGAATGCAAAACCAGCGCCTTCACCTTGAGCCCATGCCATCTTGCCGTTGGTTTCGGTATAGGTGTGTTGTGAAAACTTACCGTCGATGTCAACGATAGACGAGAAGTTGTGAGTATCGCGTTCGCGGGCATCCCACACATATGCGCCTGCATTTTCGAGCATTGGAATAAGGAATGGAGTCACGTAACTCTGAGTGTACATGTCTTCCACTGTTTGGAACATACGTGCGCGTTGCCATTCCCAGCGATTCAAACGATCTTCAAAATACCAGCCGTGGCTCTGCCAAGTGGCTATGATATTGCCATCCAAGCCTAATTTATAGCGACTGTTGGGGTCTTGGTCGGTAATGAACGCAGAGTGCTTACGTATGTATTTCTTATCGAATGAAGCAAAATACTTCTCCACTTCGCTACCAGCTATAAGAAGCGAAACTTTCGATTTCTTATAGTCTTCGCCAAGTGAAATCTTCACATCTTCTTTAAAAGATGAAATTGATTCTTGAGTAAAAGGAATGTCACCGAAATTCTCTGTCACATTCACCACAATAGTATCTCCTTTCAATTCCAATGACTTAGCCTTCACTTTGCCAATACCCATATGGGCTGGAACATTTGCAGTTACAATTTGCTGGACTTTTTGAAGTTCAACATCGGAAAATTGCGCCGATGCAACACCGCCTCCCATCACAAGAGCAGTTGTTAAAGCAACAAGCGACTTCATTTGCATTCTCATCTTCAATTAAAGTTTATGTTTTTAGCGTGCATAGTATATGTGCACATTTTTTCTATTCTACAAAAATAGTTAAAACATTCCATTCCATAAGTGATTTTTACCTCATTTTTTATCCATTTTATGTTTTTTAAGGGTTAAATACAGTTTTTTAGTTTTACCATTAGAGATGTACCATTTCAAGAACTAATTTATTCAGTGAAAATTAGAACAGTTTACACGATAAAATAGCCAAGTGAAACAGAAAGTCCCCAAACCGGTTAACCAACACAGTTTGGGGACTTTAGATATAATTTCCAAAGAAATTTCAACGAATCAGGAATACGTTTCCCGAAAAAAATCAGTTTTCGCTGGTCAAATAATCCAGAATCTGACCCATCAAAAGGTCGCGGATTTCGCGAGCAACAATCGTTTCGAATGGGAACCCAAGCACAGCTGTGCGATATCCTTCACGAGCACTGACAATCGCCGCATTTCGGTTATTCTCAGAGTAGCGCATAAATGGCACACCCAATTTGTCAGAAGCAAAAATCGAATTTGGAGATTCAACGCAATAGATATTGCTATTCAGAGTATTGCAATACTTAAAATTGGTATCACCAGGTATCTGCTTAGCAATGGTAGGCATAGTGTAGACTTCACCTGTGCACGATGCCTGGCTTCCGCCCCAAGTGTAACCAAGTACATTTTTTGCAAAATTCACCTCTTCCTCATCAGGTGTCTTATGGTCGAACACATCGCTCGCCACATAAGCACCAGTGAGCAACACATGAGCGCCTTCTTTTGTAGCCGCTTCCACTGCTTTCATAAATGGAGATGTCAACAACTTGTATTTACTTGGGTAAGCACCATAACCCACTTTTGTTTCTTTCTGCTTACCACCGATTACGTCAATCACTTTGTAACCCGAAAGTGTAGCAACACCATTCTCCACAGCTTTCACACTTGTGGAAACAAATGAATAGCCAGCAGCCATCAGCGATTCACCATGCACAGCCGGGAAATCGAAAGTATTACCAGCAATCACAGCACCTTCGTAATCACTGTGTGAGCTTCCAAACCCTCCACGAGCATCACTCCAGCCCGCACTGCGGCGTTTTTCATATTGGCTGCCAATGTAGTTGATGCCTTGGATATATGGCACACCATGGTCGGTTTCGTCGGTGAATGTTGCGAAATCACCTTCATCCACCCAATCGGGAGCACTCACGCGAGTAAACGCATTCACCACCATCACTGTACCTTTAGAACTAGGTGCAACACCCAGTGAAAGCACTTCGCTTGGGAAACTACGGCCACCCTCGTTCATTGCTATAATTTTGTAACTGTGAATTTCATTGTCGGTAACCTTTGCCAAATATTCGGCACGATCAACCACGGCAATTTCTTTAAACGCTCCGCCATGTGCGCCAATCCGCTCTGCCACTACATATTTTGTAGGCATCGCCGAAGCCTCAAGACTATCCACTGTTGGAGCCCAAGTGAGCAAATATCCATCCGATTTAGGAGTAATGGCAAAAGAATTGACAGGCAATGGCTGCACCACCACTTCTCTGTGGTCGCGCTTACCTATGAATTTCAGAATGCCTTTGTAGATAGCACGGCTCGAAGAGAAAATGAAATCAGGATCAAGACCAAGACGCATATCTGCAAAGTTTTGATGAGAAAGGTATTCAAGCAGCATGCCAGGTATCTGTGGCACGCGGATTTCATACAGATTTTGCTGCGTCAAACCGCGATTTGTCCAATGTGGGTCGAACTTTGCACGGGCATCATCAATCAACTGACGGCCTACCATATCAGCCAAATATCTTGAAATGATACGCGGAGTGCCGTCGGCATATTTTCCAAATCCATTAGAGCGATAGATGCTCAATGTGCCGATAGTGGCATCATCTTGAGTGACGCCTGCATCGGTATGGAAGGCAAATGAAAGGTCGAGTGGCACTCGTAAGCCCAATTCTTGATTAGGAATAGCCTGTGAACCTCCAGCCAAGTAGTTCACCCACTCACTACGGCTTCGGAAATCGTCGGCATAGTCGGTAAGGCCATGCGAAACAGAATAAACGCTATCAGGGAATCCAGCCCACTGCAAATTAGACCGAGAACCTTCCACAAAACGTGGTGCCCCGCTGGTAATATACTTATATTCGACACCTTCTTTCTGAAGACCAGTACTCCAATTATAGCCTCCTGCACGCTTCACGTTTTCTTCCGTTGCCGGCAATGCGCATCGAGCAATGTTTCCCATACCACCACCCACTTTAATGGCATCGGTGGTGACTACCCCACCCTTGCATCTACTTTCATTGGTAATGGTTAGCACTTCTTTATTATGTCCTTTTTTTAGGGGGAAGGTGCCAAGATACACCCAAACACCGCCCGACATGCGTTGGTTCACAGTAAAAATGCGCTTTATGCCACTGGCATTCACGATGTACTGGGCATCGTTCACACTATTAGGAAGTGTTTTGTAAGAGATATAGATTGCAAAGTCGCCAGCCTCTGGCATTTCCACATCATAAACGGCTTTTGAGAGGTTTCCCTTCTTCACGGTCTCTACCATTCGCGCAGTGCCGTCGGTAAATGGATTCTCAAAATCTTTGTAGATGGCTTGCTTATGGGCGAATCCAACGCCAGCTTCCGACCATGCCTTCTGCCCTACATATTCTGTGTAGCCGGTTTGCGCAAGATATCCATCATTGTCTACAATCATTTCCACCTTGTGAACGTCGCGTTCTCGAGGGTTGAACACATATGCACCTGCATTTTCAAGCATTGGCATCACAAATGGAATCACATAACTCATTGGATAAAGGTCCTCGATAGTTTGGAACAAACGCGGACGTTGCCATTCCCAACAGTTGATTTTTGGTTCATAATACAAGCCATGACTATGCCAAAAGGCTATCAAATTTCCATCGAGCGCTTTAGAATACCTGCGTGCAGGATCTAATTCGCTAATGAAAGGCTCGTGCTTGCGAACATACTTTTTCGGGAAATCGAAGAAGAAATTTTCCACCGCAGCTCCTTCCACGCTGATGTGCACCATCTTCGCAGTACATTCGGCTGACAGTTCGGATTTAATGCCGGTTTTCAACTTTTCAATCATCTCGGGGGTGAGATAATTGTACGAGAAATTTTCGTTAAGGTCCACTTTAATTGTGTCGCCCGACACAACAAGTGATTTCACCTTTACGTCGCCAATGCGCATATCTTGCTCCATAGTGGATTTCACAAGAGAAAGCACACGGCTGGTAGCTGCATCGCCCAAAGTTTGAGCATTAACAACGGCGCTGCCCGCAGTGAGAGCCAACGCCATTACCAAATTTTTTATCATTGTATCAATGGTTAGAAAGTTGCCTTTAGTCGTTGGCATGATATGCCACAAGCCCTGGCATTGAAGCACGAACTATCTTTTTGATATTCGCGCCAAAGCGGCCTGCTACAGATAGAAGCACTTCGCTGTACTTGCATGCCACAGACCCCACAAAGCAAAGTGGGTAGTTTTTATAGTCGTATTGCACAATGGTGCGCTCGAAGAAACGCACAATCTCATTATAAACCAGATTGTAGACATACTCATTGTCAAGATGCTCTGCCAGGAAGAAACTGTAATTCCGCAGATTTCGGTTGGCGTGTGGGTTGTTGTAAACCTCATCAAGCACTGTATCGGCATTCACATTAAACTCCTGAAAAAATTGATTTTGAATATCAAATGGCACCAAATTCTTCAGAACATCACCAATAAAGATTCGTCCAAGAGCTGCGCCACTTCCTTCATCGCCAAGAATATAACCTCCAGAACGAACGCGTTGCACAATTTCCTGACCATCATAGAGGCATGAATTTGAGCCAGTGCCGAGAATGCAAGCCAATCCAGGTTCATGCACAAGCAAACCTCGAGTAGCGCCCACCAAGTCGGATTCTACAGTGACTGGGGTTTTGAATTGAGCCACCAGCGACGATTCCACAATCTTGTTTTTTTCGGGGCTTGAACAACCAGCGCCGTAATAATACACGTGATTCCAACGTCGTTTGAAAAATTCAGATGGAAGTCCGAGACGAATAATATGGCTAATTTCTCTTCGCGTCTGGAAGAAGGGGTTCAAACCTTCTGTATATGCATGTTCAATGATTTTATCACCTTGTACGAGCGCCCATTCTGTGCGAGTGGAACTACTCTCGGCAATCACCTTAATTGTATCGTTAGCCATATTAGGAAATAGTTATATCTTGATAATTGTTTGGATTACAAATTTACTTCTATTTAGGCATGTACACAACGAAAAGCCCCCATTTTCACACTAATTTAACACCTAAAAACACCAGTTAACCAAACATTAGAAACAGAAACGGGTGTGTAAAGAATTTTTCTACATCTTTACACACCCGTTAACAGGCGTTAACCCTTAAGGGGCGTTATATTTTAAATCAGTGCTTCACCACTACTTTGTGTGATGACACTTGACCAGAAACGTATACCTTGAGAACATACATTCCTGATGCGATATCAGCAACATTGACAAAGTTAGAAGGATTCACAGCCACGAGTTGGCCATTAGCATTGAAGAGTTCCACCTTTTCGATGAGCGCATCAGCAGTAGCAACAAGATAGTCGGAAGCTGGATTAGGTCCAACATTCACATGACTCACTTGGTTGAGTTCGCCCACACCACTTGTGCCCGACTTCAATACATTGTCGAATTTCACGGTGCCAGTCAAGCCAAATGGAGTTTCGGCATCAGGACCCTTACGCAAAGTGTAGCCAACGAACTTGTAAGCCTTACCTGCTTCAAGAGAAGTAAGTTTCTTTGTCACATATTTCCATCCATGGAAATTAATCAAGCCGAGAGGTTCAGCCACTTCATTGCCATTTCCATCCGCAAACACTGCATCGAGGTAGTTATAAGCCATGTCGCCCCAGATATGAGCACCAAGTTCGTCGCCAGCAGCAAACACTTCTGCATTAGGATTAGCTACGCGAACATCCACAGCGCCACATAAATCATAGTTGGCAAATGTGTAAGCCAGCTGAACAGCCTTGCTACCAAACAACTTATCGGTCACAGCTGTGAGTTTTGCGGTGGCAGCATTGTCGCTTTCCTTTGCAGTTGCCACATAATCGGCCACAGCCTCGAAATCAGCCACAACTGGGCCATCCTTTGCTTCACCTGCATCCACTGCTGTAAACTTATATTCCTTGCCTTCCACAAGTTGAAGTCCTGCAGTGTCGCAAAGCGTCTTGTCAACCACGAGACGATATTCTTCGCCAGGCACGAGTTCTTTCAGCAATGGCAACTTGCAATATCCGAATGGATCGCCAGCCTTATTATTCTTGATAGTGCGCTTACTGAATTCCAATTCTTCACCATTCTTGTCATAAACATGGAAGTAGGTCGACAAGTTAAATGCATTGAGCAATGGAGCAGTTCTGAATTCCATTAATGCGCCAGCCTTGTAATGAACTTGGTCGCCATCAGATGGATACACTGCCAATGGATAAATGTGGTTACGGTCAGCGGTCTTGAATTTGAAAGTAAAGTCTTCTGGCATTTCCACGCCTCCGCCATGCTTTGCACTCTTCTTGAGAGTTACAGTGTATTCGGTATCAACATCGTAGGCATCCACAGGTGTAAATACCAAGCGATAGTTGGTATCTTCCCATACAAATTTACCATCCACCTTTGGAGTGATTTCTAAAGCCTCTTCTGTGGCTTGGGTATCCATATCCCAGTTAAACTGGAACACGATTGGTTCGTTACATCTTACAGGAGCATCGCCTTCTTTCCAAACAGGAGAATAAGAAACCACTGCTGGAGGAGTTTCACGAATTCGCTTCAAATCGATATTCATATAAGAAGCGTCGTCAGCCTTCACTTCCACTGGTAGAGTCATGGTTTCATAATGTGGGTTCGAAATTTCTACGGTGTAACTGCCTGGAGCCACATATTTGAATACGAAAATACCGTTGTAATTCTTGTCGGTGGTGTAGGTTTGCACCACAGTGCCTTTATCGTCGATCAATTTAACAAGTGCTTCATTCACTGGTTGACGCTTATCGGCACCATACATCACGAGGATGCCTTCACGAGGAAGACGGTCGTCGCGAACGTTACCCATAATCACACCTGTATCAAAATTGCCACTACGGCCAAAGAAACTGTCGGCACCACGAGAGAAGTTGAAACCTTCTACCCAGCAATATTCTTTGTTCAACAAACGGTAGGTTTCGGGATAATAGTCGTGGAATGAACCTTCATCGAGCATAGCACTGGTTCGATTGCCGCGAAGCACGCCATAACCTTGAGTACCCCAAGATGGCTGGAAATTCCAGTCGCCCCACACTTGATAGGAGTTGCTACTCCAAACCGTACATTTGTTTCCGATAATGAAAGGAGCCAATTTCTCGGTCAAAATCTTACACCACGGATTTTCTGGCTGGTCGGTATAGCCGCGGAAGAAGCCCATAGGAAAATTCACACGAGCACCTTCACCCTGACCGGTTGCATTACTGTGAATAGAATAGAAAACGTCGGCACCGCTATTATTGCAAAGGCTAACGATGGTCGACAGTGCCAAGTCGTCGTCTTGAGTATTGGTTTCGCGCGACACAGTCACTTTATATCCCTTTTTCCACAATATTTCGCGAAGTGCAAAGCACTTATACATATTAGAATTTGATTCCCAAAAACCCATTGTATCGCCTTGTACATAAGGATATACAACCACGTTACGGTCGTCGCTGGTATGACCACCGTGACCAGGGTTGATATACACATGAGGTTTGTCAGTGCTTGCGTTTGCAAGATTTAATCCTAACACTGCAACAAACAGCAGCATTACTGAAGTAAAAATCGTTTTTTTCATCGTTGCTTACTGTTTTATTCGTTAATATTAATTGTCATTTGATACAGAAGGCCATCGATTGTGGTGTAAACAATCTTACCTGCTGCCGATGTAGGTTGCATCGACATGGATGTAGCAGAAGTCAAATTGGTCTTGAAACTGCCGTCGGCCTTAATGAGCATAATTTGAGAAGATGTGAACTGGTGTCCATCATCCTTCGCATTCTGAGCCACGAGATAGTCGTTGTTGTACCAGCATGGCATTTCATACTTACCAAGCATTGAAAGCACCTTGCCATTGAGGTCGGTCACCACAATACCTTTTCCTGCAGCAAAGAATGCAACCTTCTTACCATCGGGCGATAATGATGCCCAAAGATAACCTGCATACGATTCCACTGGTGTGTATTCTTTAGTCACGCCATTGGTGGTGATGAAAAGTTTTGAGCCTTGCACACACACTGAGGTTCCCACTCCCTTTGAAGGAGCCAAAGATTTCTTTGCGCCTTTGAAGCCATTGCCACTTGTGCCCACATCCGGACGAACATAGCCATGTTGAGCTTCAAGTACCACTTCACTCTTGGCAGTAGCCTTTTCGAAGCGCATACCAGTACGATAAACGAGGTTGCCCTCGCCCACTTTTTGTGTAACATAGTACACATCGCCATTAGCATTGAATGTAGCATCAATACCCGCACCAGGCTCGTCGCTGATTCGGTTCACTACATTGTCGGCAAAATCATAGATTTTCAAACCATAGGCATCACCACTTGCAAAAAGCAGTTGAGTGCCTGTGCTGTTGAGCACTGGATAGTAGGCAGGTCCTTCAACCCCCTTCAGCAAACGTGAGTTTGAAGTCACGGTCACCTGTTGGGCACTTGCAACCAATGCAAAGCCACCTACCATGGTAAGTAGAATTTTTTTCATCTTATAAATAGTTAATTAGTTATATCAGTTGGTAATATGCAAAGATAATGATATTTTTCTATATTCAACCACCTTTACATCAGTTATTTTACCCACTCATCATAAAAAAAATAAAATGCCACTATTGCGGCATTTTAGTATTGGGTATATATTCTGAATTTGAAAATTCTTACTGGCCTACTTCCCCATTGGCTATAGCGGTCTCGTCGGCTTCTGTGCCGGCACTATGCACTACGGTGATTTCGTCGTCGTAGTCCACATTATCCTGACGGGTGACGATGGTCACATTGTAATAGGTTGTCTTGTCGGCTTTCACTTCAATCTCATAATCTTCCACACCGTCGATGGCCACTAAGTAACGACCTGGACGTACTCGGGTAAAGCAGTAGAACCCGTTATTGAAGTTGTCGATTTGATATGTTTGAATCGGATTGCCTTCCAAATCGCACAATTCCACTGGCACGCCATTTTGAGGCTGATGTGAGTCTTTACCAAAAGCCACCATTTTTTTGCCTTTACGAGGATAGTCGAAACGAACAATACCGGCAACCACACCAAAGTTCTGCGCTGGTTTATTGAAAAACTTATCCAAAGAGCGGCAATTAATCACACCAAGCAGCCAGCAATAGTCTTTATTCAAAAGGCGTTCACGTTCTATTTGGTAGTCGTGGAAACAATTTTCAATCAAAATACCGGGCAATTTGTTCCATCTGAAAACGCCCAAGCCAGAACGGTTCTTGTAGAATGTCCAGTCGCCATGGGTGATGCCACCACGAGACCAGGAAGTGGCTTCACAGTCCGACAAATTTGAAGAAACAATATTTGCCAACTGTTCACTACCATCAGCAGTGCCAGCACCGTCATAACCACGATAGATGGCAAACGGGAAATTCACACGACGTGTTGAAGAACCCGATGAATTGCTGTGGATGGAAAAAAACACATCTGCTCCACTATTCAATGCCAACTGGTGGATTTCAAAAAGATTCAAGTCGTCGGCTGTGGTATTGTTGACACGCGACATAAACACCTCATAGCCTCGCTCGCGAAGTATGTCCTTCATTGCCATAGCACCTTTCAAGTTGCTATCGGATTCGTAATATTCCACACGCTCTTGCATCCCTTCGTTAAAGAATGGACATGGACGGTCGTCGCTATCATGACCGCCATGGCCAGGATTCAGAAACACGCGTGGACGCACCTGTCCAGCAACCACTCCATGGTTGTTCCGCTGTGCACTTGTCCTCTTCAACTTTTCTGGAACTGTTTGTTCTTTAGCCGAAGACTTAGCCTTTGGTGGTGGTACTTCTCCCTGACTTGATTTTCGACTCTGCCCCACGGCAGTCATCGACATTGCAAGACAGGTTATCAGTAATGCTGTATATTTAACAAATTTCATTATTCCGTTTTCTCTAATTCTGTGTAATTCCTACAGGAATTACGATTATTGGCCAGCTTCTTTTTCGGTCTCCTTTTCAGCAGCAATGCGAGCAGCCTCTTCTGCCTTTTCTTTAGCAATACGCTCAGCTTCGATGCGTTCTTGCTCGAGTCGCACATCGTGCTCTTGTGGAGTCTCAAGTGTGAGCAGTTTCACACTTCCGCCTTTGGTCGTGTAAATCACATTGTGGCCACTCACTGAAGGCATTACGCATTCACCGCTTGCAAGCGATTGCACACCGCCCGTGCCATCAGCACGGAAGATGATGATATTGTAGCCCAATCTGCCTTTGCCCTGTGCAACGATTAATTCGTTGTTATACCATCTTGGCATGATACAGCCATCGAGCTTATTTATGATTCTGCCACTTGCTGCATCGCAAATGTAAAGGCCATTGGCTGGAACATGGAAGAGCACCTTCTTTCCGTCGGGCGACACATCCACCCAAAGATAACCAGTCTGTACGTTGATTGGAGAGAATGTATTCTTTTTTCCATTACGGTAAACATATAGCTCCGAACCCAAAGCCCATGCAAATGTGCCTGCTTGACGAACGTTCCATTCCTTCTGCTCACCTACAGCAGCCACACCTTCTGTGCCGTTGATGGCATGGACAGCACCATGCTGGCCCGAAAGCACTTCGCGATCGTTGCCTGTGGCAGGGTCGTATTCTCTTACTGAACGGAAGATGATGTGGTCGTTATTGATTTTCATCGACACGTAGTACACTTTCCCATTCTCGCCAAAGATAGCCTCAAAACCTGGGACTCCTTCGTCGGCGATGACGTCACGCTTTGAGGTTGCCAGGTCATAGATAAAGAGCTTCTTTGCATCGGTAGGTGCAGATATCACTTTCTTCCCATCTGGACTGATTTGAGGAAAATATCCTTCGCATCTCAAATTTTGCTTGCTCTTAACATACACATGGTTTGCACCTACTGCTGTGGCACAAACCGAAAGAATTGCTAATGCTGCAAATAATATCTTTTTCATCGTTCAAACTTCCGTTTTTATAGAATTAAAAACACTAAAGATTCTCTAATAGAAAATTCACATAAGTGATATCTTCTGGTTTGACAATCACTTCTTCTTTGCATACCACCTGGCCCACGGGAAGATGACCATGATTATCGTCAAGAGGAGTAACTATTAGGGTGTATTTGCCCGGTTTCAAGTCGCGGAACATATAGAACCCATTGTGTAAAGTGTCGGTCACACAGGTGGCAACCACTTTTTTACCTTTCAACAAATCAACTCGTGCGCCATTCACCGATTCAAGGCTATCGACTTGAAACAATTGGCAAGTGTCGGGACGAAGCCAATTCGAATGACGAAGCACGCCTGCTACCACGCCAACAGGTTTCTTCACCTTCGTGCCGAAATACTGTTCGAGAGCAATGGTGAAGTTAAACGCCTCAAGGGCGCAATAGTCGCGATTGAGCAAACGTTGACGCTCTGGCAGATAGTCGTGAAAACTACCTTCACTCAACATGCCCGGAATCTTGTTGTAACGAAGCACTCCAAGCCCCACCTGATAGCCCCAATCCGAAAAGAAATCCCAGTCGCCTGCAGTCATCTTCGGATGGGTCCAAGGTGTACAAGTGTTGGTCGACAAGCGCTCTGTAATCAATTGTGCAAATTCCTTCGACTGGACATCGATACAGCTGTCGGTATGACCGCGGAAAAGCTGAACAGTGTAGTTCACATTTCTTTTCACACCTGTGGCATTGCTATGTATCGACATAAACACATCAGCGCCACTATTAGCGGCCAACTGCACGATTTCAAACAAGTCGAGGTCATCATCCTCCGTATTTGTCACTCGAGAAGTATACACCTCATAACCACGATTCCTTAGCATATTGATAAGAGCAAAACTCTTCCACATATTGGAATTCGACTCGTAGTAGCCAGCAGTGTCACCTGGTGCAAAATGCATAAATGGCATAGGGCGGTCGTTACTTGTGTGCCCACCATGACCAGGATTGACAAAAACACGAGGCTTCACACTCTTAGCATTGGAAAGAGTAAACCCTACCAATCCACAGAGCATGAAGAGAAAAACTTTCGCAAAAAGTTTGCATTTCTTCATTGGCCTCATATTAATGTATTGACAAAGATACAAATAAATGCCCACAATGCCAAAACCAGATACCGTTGCAAGCCATTCAACACACAGACATCGTGCCATAGAATCGCACCGAGAGCACAACAGAGAGAAACATATTTGCGAAATCATTGCTGTCCGGTAAAACTCGTAATAGCACAAAATACCACCCCGGAGC
>JAUNNJ010000022.1 GCA_030531495.1 Bacteroidales bacterium | reverse complement strand
GTAACTTTATGAATTTTCTGTGTGCCGGATGAAATAATACTGCCATACTAAACTTTATTATTCTGTTCTATGAATCTAAGGCTTTTCTCTTTGTTATCAGCAATTACAGTATCTACCCAATCCGCATAGCCTAGAACCCAATTGAAGTAGTTCATAAGGTTAAGCTGCTTGTCAAGGAAAAGATCCTGAGATGTTAGAACCCATGTTCTCATAGAGCCAGTTTTATGAACCTCTGGCGTACGGTAGTTATTGTCAAGATAGGTAACTTGCTCTATCAACGATGAGATGGATTTGTCATCTAAAAGCCCTTTTACAAGACTTTGAAATTTGTTCTTACGACCTCTTATTGTGTTGTTGTAATCCTCATATTTAGATGGATTGAGCAACATGATATTCAGTCCCATAAACTTGTCATAAAACGCACGATAGCGGACAGCAAGGTCTATATTGTGATGGAGCATCTTCATTTTCTTGTTAAAGAGTGATTCGTCTTCCAAAATATTTGTTCCATCTCTGTGATTCAGAGCATTAAAGTCTGGAGCAAATTTGATGGCATCTATAAAGAGGAACGCTATAGTAATTTTCAGATCAAGTATGGCAGCAAATAGTTTCCTTCCATTTTCACTGAGTGACATACAGTAATCAAATGCCCGTATCAGATTGAGGCTGTGGAATGACAGATGTGTTTCTGTTTCAACATGCTTGTTGAGCATTGTCTCAAAAGAAACAACCTCCTCTCGGTTGTGAAGAGTGAACCGTTGGGATGGTTCTAACTCCGGATTGACATTAAAGAAACTGCGAAGTTCCTCGTTGTTTTTAAAATCGTACATGAGGATGTCTTTAAAGTTGTTACGAACTGTCTAATTTCTTTTTTTTGATTGCAAATATACGAATAATTTCAAATCCTTGCTTAGTTCATTATTTGGAAGTCCTCTTTTGTGCACAGAAAAGACTCCTAATGGAACATTGATGGTCATCGGGGCAAAAACCAATTCCCATGACTGTTTATTCTTCAGGTTCTGAGAAAACCTCACTGTATATACAATACGATATGGCAACAATCCCATCGTTAAAAGGACCATTAAAGTCAATATTGGGTAACAAAGAGAAGTAATTTTGCGTTTAATACGATTTTTTTACATTTAACATACTGATAATAGAGATATTTGTGTTATATTTGCATCGTTTTAATATATAATTAAAATGTTGCAATAGATATTCAAATGAAAGAATTGAGCATATTAGGAAGAAGTATTTCTCTTCGGCAGCGCAACAAAGCGCAGTTGAAGGGCATAAACATCGGAGAATCGTTGACATTCTTCTTTTATGATGGTGAATTCTATGGAATGAATCTGCTTTTTCTAAAGCCAAAGAAGAATAACCCAACTCCTCGCGAATGTTCCATCACTGCAGAACGAATGCATACGATATTCGGATTGCCTGTCGTATTTATCCTTTCGTCTGGTCCCTCTTACGAACGCCAGAGACTCATTGACAAGAATGTATATTTTGTTATGGGTGAAAAATTCGCCTTCTTGCCCACATTGGTAGCCAACGAGAGAATGCGTAAGACTCGACCCGCAAAACGCTTGTCACTAGTGGCACAATACATGTTATTATACCATCTGCAAGTCGAAAGCCTCGAAGGGTTATCAGCAAGAGAAATGATTGGTAAACTGCCATATTCGTATGGTAGTATCACTTTGGGGCTGACCTGTCTAGAAGATCTGAACTTGTGTCAGAAGGTTTCAAATGGTTCCAAAAGCAAGATTGTACACTTTCTTGCCAAAGGTCGCAACTTGTGGGACAAAGCACAGGGATATCTGGTTGACCCTGTAGAGAAACGGTTATATTGCGATGCTTTAAAATCCGATACCAAATACCCAAATTGTAGCATCAATGCTCTTTCCCATTATAGTTGGTTGAATCCTGATGACAACAGGATGATCATGATGAGCAAGAAAGAATTGCAAAGGTTGATTGACAATAAGGCTCTGCTCAACATGAATGAGTTTGACGGCAAAGTCATGATTGAGGTATGGAAATATCCTGTGGTATCATTTTCAGGCTCAACCTCAGAATGGGTAGATAAACTTTCTCTCGCAATCAACTTGCGAGAAGACTCTGACGCCCGAGTTGAAGGCGAATTATTAAGAATAATAAATGAAATAGAATGGAAGGATTAGATAAATTCAAGGAAGCATTTGATGCGTACTCGGATAACTATGTAATCATCGGTGGCACAGCTTGTGACATCACAATGAAAGGCACAGCGGTGAAGCCACGTGCAACACACGACATTGACATGATTGTCATCGTCGAGAAGATGAGCCCTGAATATGGTGAACAATTCTGGCAGTTCATTCGAGAAGCCGGTTATCGTCCAGAAAAGTGCCACACAAAAGAAGAAACTGTCAAATACGAACTCTACCGGTTTGTGGATGGCAAACCTGGCTATCCAGAAATGATAGAGTTGCTCTCACGTCACCCGGATGTTTTGGGCGAGCCAAAAGGATTGGTCATTGAACCTTTGCCTATAGGAGAAGACGTTTCAAGTCTGAGTGCAATTATTTTGGACGATGACTATTATCATTTCACCATTGAGCATAGCCGATTGACTGATGGCATCCGCCACGCTGATTCAACTGCACTTATAGCCTTGAAGGCTCGTGCATACCTGAACTTAGTGCAAGATAAGGCAGATGGTAAACATGTCAATACAAAAGACATCAAGAAGCATCGTTCAGACGTACTCAAGAATGTAGTCCTGCTATCTCCCGATGAATTTATATCTGCACCAACGTCTATTGCAGGTTGTATAAAAGACTTCGTTACAGCAATCAGAAATGACTGGAATGAACTTGCCTCTCCTTTGGCAAAGTCTCTTGACCAAAGCGAAGACTTTATTGATGCATTGTTAGACCAACTTAACGAACTCTTTATTCCACGCTCATGAAAATACAATATGCATCAGACCTTCACCTTGAGTTTGCCGAAAATTGGCGGTATCTCAAGGAGTATCCTCTAAAGGTTACAGGCGATGTACTTGTTCTTGCAGGTGATATCGGCTATCTTGGTGACGAAAACTATACCAAGCATCCATTCTGGGATTGGGCTTCCGAAAACTACAAACAGGTCATTTGCTGTATGGGCAACCATGAGTTCTACAAGTATTTCGACATCGCAACACTCCAAGATGGCTACTGCCTGGAGATCCGGCACAATGTGCACAGCTACTACAACGCCGTAGTGCACATAGAAGACACCGACTTCATCATATCTACTCTGTGGTCAAATATACCTCTGAAAGAAGCCTACTATACTGAGCAAGTCATCAGCGACTTCCGCAGGATTCTTTACAATGGCGAGTTGCTTGCATTCGCTGATTTTAACAGAGAGCATGGTCGCTGTTTAGAGTTCATCAAGAAGTCAGTTCAAGACAGTACAGCAGAGAACATAATCGTTGTCACACACCATGTACCATCATTCTTGATGCAGTGTCCTAAATTTGAGGGCAGTCTTGCCAATGGAGCTTTCACAGTAGAATTGAAAGACTATATCAAAGACTCAGATATCGACTTTTGGATATTTGGGCACTCTCATTACAACGTGGACAAAGTAATCGGTCAAACCACATGCCTGTCCAATCAATTGGGTTATGTATTCCATAACGAGCACATAAGTTTCGACCACGGCAAGTACATAGATTTAAGCATCCAAGAACATTGAAAACTATTAAGAGCAGTATCTATGGTTTTATAATAATGTGAGAATTTAGGATATTTTTATTTGCTACGTAGCGTTTTTAGTGCGTTAACTACTTGTTCGGCTATTGAAGTCATGCCCTTAATAGATGGGTGTGACTTTTGCTTGTCGATGTCATGCAAATCAACGCAAGTGACACCATAATGCTTACAGATGACATGAACCGAATCATTAATGTCTCCCTTTAGTTCTGTGTTGTAGATAGATAGTCACGCAAAAATGAGCCATGTGGTTATTGCAATGTTTTCTTTGTCTTTGCATCGTCTTAATGCACAATTAAAATGTAGCAATGGATATTCAAATAAAAGAATTGGACATATTAGGAAAAACATTTCCCTTCAACTGCTCATCAAAGTACAGTTGAAGGGAATAAATATCAGAGAATCCGCTAAACATAACGGGTGACATACTGGCATGTGCTGGCGACGTGTCGTCTGGGTGACGAAAACTCTTGGTGCCAGAATAGGATGTGGTGGTTTGCGAGGGGGTTACTTTCCTTGTTTTGATTTGAGCCAGTGGGCGATGTCGAGGGCTGTTTGGGTGAATGACACTGAGAACATATGGTTGTCTCCCTCGATGAGGCGCAGCTCGGCGTTTTTCATCACGTCGGCATAGTGCTGGGCATAGGTGTAGGGCACTACGTTGTCGTGGGTGCCGTTGAGAATGAGTGCGGGGCCTGTATATTTCTTTGCCGTCGGGTAGATGGGCAGATCGCGCATTGTTACGATATAGTTGTGGCCCAGGTGCTTGCCGTTTTTCAGTTCGATGTATTCGGGTACATTCCACGGGTCAAACTTGATGCCGAAGAAGTTGCCCATGAGCATGAGGTCGGGGGCTACACCGCCCGATGCAATGAGCACGAGGCCTTTGACATACTTGTTGTACTCGTGTGCTACCATTCCCACTACAATGCCACCCAGTGAGTGGCCGGTGAGTGATATGTTCTTGGTGTAGGGTTGCTTGAGCGTCCAGTCGATGAGGCAACGCATGTCTTGCTGGATGTTGGTGGCGTCCATATCCACGAAGTCGCCGTCGCTCTTGCCGTGGCCGTTGAGGTCGAGACGAACGACGCCTATGCCCTCGTTAAGAGTGTTCTTGGCAATCTCGGCGATGAGAGCATCGTTTTGCTGGCCATGCAGACCGTGGCACAGGATGGCGATGGGCAGTTTCTTGCCGGCTTTGTGCTCGGGAAGTTGAACGCGGCACACGAGTTTGCCCTTTGAACCTTGAATTGTGAATACTGAGTCGAGTTGTGTTGCGTGGCACATCATGCTTGAAAATGCCAATAGCAGGGTGATAAGTAATTTGTTCATTTTGGTATAATTTTGATTGTGATATTTGCATTGATTAATGCAAATTTAGATTGAAAATTGGCCAGAGTAAAAATTTATATGGTGGATATACCTGCAAAATATTTAATAGATTGATATGTAACGTATTGTGTTTTGAAATATATACTCCTGTTATGTGTTTGTAGGCTATGCTTAATGGGCAAAATCATGTAAAAATATAGTGTTTTTAGTGTGAATAATTTTAATTTATGATTTCTTATTGGTAACTTTGCGACTCGATAATACTTAAACCTTTACAATCGACTTTACATACATATTATGACAAATCGTTTACGTTTGTTGCTTCCACTATTAATGTTAGTAGGCCTTCTGTGTTCTTTTGCCGATGGCAACACTGAACACAGTAAATCACAAAAATATCAATCGGCCATGCACATCTTCCGCTTCAAGGGCATCTACGACGAGATGACCCCCGAAGAGCGTGCGTCGATCAAGGAGGTTATCGAGAGGTATGCAGCCGACCTTGACAAAGAGATTGCCAAGATTGACGAATATGATACCCGCAAGCAAAATCAGATTGATGTGGCCAAAAAACGCTTAGATGCTTCCCAAACCGATGCTGAGCGCTATGAGGCCTGTAACCTTATTTACAAGTCGTACATCAGTGTGAGCTATGACAGTATCTATCATTATCTGAACAAATGTGTTGAATATGCCACCGCGCTTAACGACAAGGAGAAATTGGCCCGTAGCCAAATCAATCTCGTGTATCTGTTTTTCCACGTATCTTATTTTAAGGAGGCTTCAGAGTTGTTGAATGAGGTTGACCTGGAAGGCTGTAGCGACGAGCTGAAACTCTATGCCAAGGAGGTTGAGTTCCGTCTCGAGTTCTCTGATGGCTTCTACTTCCCGTGGTATCTGTATCCTGAAGACAAGTCGCTGGCCAAGATGAACAAGATATATGACGAGGTGGGCAAGAACCTTCCCGAGAATCATCAGCTGAGGCTCCTCATGGAGATGGCAATCAACTTCCACAAGCATGCCTACAGCGATGCGACAGACTATGCTATCAAGTATGCCGGTGTGGTTGACAAGCAGTCTTATGAGTATCCCGAGGCCTTGGGCAACATAGGCTATAATTACAACGGTATGGCCGACTATGAGAATGCGATGAAATACATGACCGAATCGGCTATCATCTCAATACAGCGTGGTTACAAGAACTACTCGGCGCTGCGTAAGATTGCCGAGATGCTATATGTAATAGGTGATGTGGAGCGTGCCTATACCTATGAGACCATGGCAATGACCAATGCTAACACTTATAACTCTAAGTATCGCATCATCGAGGCTGCCAAGGGGTTGATGCCCATCACTGAGGACATCAACGACCAGCTTAACACCGAGCGCACTCGCATGAGGGTGAGCATCGTTTTCCTCTCGCTACTTGTGGCAGTGCTGATAGTGTTGATTATCAGGACTCGCCGACTGAGCAGCAAGGTTTCGGACAACGAGGTTAACCTGAAGCTGAAGAACGAAGAGCTGCAGAAGCAGAATGCTCAAATAGAGCTCGCCAACAAGTCGCTGAGCGAGAACCACCAGATCACGAGTGTGCTCATAGGCCACTTCATGTCGGCCAACGCTACCCGCCTCGACATGCTCAAGAAACTCAACAAGACGGTGTCTGCCCGCCTCAAGACAAAGGACTATGAGGGCATGCTGAGTGCTGTGCGCGACTTCAGCGACGAGCGCAAGTCAATTTTCCCGTCGACCGACGAGATTATTGCCATCTTCTTCCCGACATTTGCCGAGCAATTCAATGCATTGCTGCGCGAGGACAGCCGCTTTGAGATTACCGACAGCAAGAAGCTGCCTGCTGAGATGAAGATATTTGCCCTGTGGCGCATGGGCGTGACCAAGAACGAGGACATTGCCAATTGCCTCGACTACTCGGTTTACACCATCAAGAGTTACAAGACTCGTGTGATGAATGCCACCGACCTTGACAAAGATGAGTTCTATGAGCAACTAATGAAGATAAATGTTGCCGATATGAAAGAATAGGAACAGGTATATATTCTAAAATGCAAATTATTATAAATCAGTGACATACCATTTATTTTTGGTATATATATGGTTTAAAGTTTAGTAAGCACCTTTTCAATTATCTAATTTTGCGATGTAAAAATTCACTGGCAAAACTACGATAATGAAAAGGTGCTTACTCATATTTTGTTTCATGATAGGAGCGACACTTGCAATGAGTGCTGCGGGGTTCAGTATATGGACAACAGCGCAAATAAGCAAGACCTTTAATGAGAAGTTATCGCTAACAACCTCGGCCGGACTTCACACACGCGACACATTCAGCGGCATGCAACTGATGTCGGTAGGCGAGACTGCACTATATCGCTTTAACCGTTATTTTGCGGCAAGTGCCGGCTATACTTTTATCTCTTACAATGCCGACCGCATTAAGGACAGCGACGGTAATCGCATAGACCCATTCTGGTCGCCTCGCCACAGTTTCACCGTCTCAGGCATAGCAAGTTATCCCGTATCACGCGTTGATTGCACCCTGCGACTCATGCTGGGTGTGGTATATCGCCCCGAACATACAATCGACAGCCCCATCGGACCTATGAACATTGTAGATAATACCAACGAGAAACTGCGAACCCAATTGCGCCTCGCATGGAATATCCCCGACTCAAAATGGAGACCTTATATCTCGATCGAACGCTTCACTCGCCTGGGTGGTGAGAAGAGTGGGAAACTCGAGAAAAACCGCTATGCAGTGGGCACCGACTTCACTATAAACCCACACATGGGCCTGCGTGCCTTCTACCTCTACCAGGATCATGCCGATGATATCGAACTTAGCGGCAGTGTGGGCGGAATAACTTATAAATTAAACTTTTAAAATAATATAGAATATGAAGACCAAAGCAATTTTTTCAGCATTTACGCTTTTTGTGATGATGTCTTGTGGCAGTGCTAACAATGCTACAAATGACAACGATAATAATAAAAACTTGGAAGGCGACAGCCTGCCTCGCACCGAGTGCCCTGCCGCGCTCAACGATTCAGCCAAGAGTTTCCTGGCTGGCATGGAAGCACAAGGACTCGACATGCACAGCGTGATGATTGTACAGCACGGCAAGGTGCTGTATGAACACTGGCAGAGCGAAGGCAAGCCCGACGAGCCCCATGTACTCAACTCAGTTAGTAAAACCTTCACTTCTATTGCAGTGGGTATGGCAGTAGAGGAAGGCAAAATCAAGCTTGAAGACAAACTCATATCTTATTTTCCTGAGAACCTGCCCAAGACATCTAGCAAAAATCTCGAGAAAATAACAGTGCGCGACTTGCTCACCATGACTTGCGGTCACGACACTGACCACACTGGCGAGATGCAGAAGATGGATAGCACAATAAACTGGGTAAGCCAGTTCTTGAGCTATCCCGTAGAGCACATTCCCGGCAGCTATTATTGCTACAACAGCGTGGGCACATTCATGCTCTCGGCTATCGTGCAAAAGGTTACAGGTCAAACCCTTGATGAGTATCTCAAACCTCGCCTGTTTGAGCCTCTTGCAATAAAGAATGTGCGCTGGGATACTAATCCCCAAGGCATTTGCTATGGTGGCTGGGGCCTCTTCCTCGTTACTGAAGACCTCGCCAAGGTGGGCCAGCTCATACTGCAAAAGGGTAAGTGGAACGGCAAACAACTCATAAGCGAAAAATGGGTTACCGAGATGACAGGCCGCCAGACCGACTCTCGCCAGGCAGGCATGACTGCCGAGGAGATGGTACTAGCCGGCATGACAATAGAAAACTGTGACTGGCTACAGGGTTATGGCTACCAGATGTGGCGCTGCCGCAACAATGCAGTGCGTGCCGATGGAGCCCGCGGTCAATACATCATCGTAATGCCCGACCAGGATGCCGTAATCTCAATGACATCAATGATCGAGAATGCCGATATGCAGAAGCAGCTCAACCTCGTGTGGAATCATCTGCTTCCCGCACTTGACGCTAACAAGTAATTACACATTATATCGAGGGCATTAATACGTACGATATGGAATAAATAGGTTCGTCTATAGAATATTTGGATTAGTTATTTGTCTTTTCGAACAAGACAACATGAAAATTTGGTTGATTAAAAGGGGTGAGTATCGCTATTACGTGATTTGATTAGCCCTATATTTTGCAATACTCACACCTTTTTTTGCGTAAATAATCTTTAAAACGAAATAATCATGAAATTGAAATCTTTAAACTGGATCGTGTCCTGTGCAATAGCTCTGGGCACATCGATGTCCCTACAAGCACAAGTACCTGTAGAGCTGGCAATACGTCTCGACGACCTGGGTGCATTCCACTCAGTAAACAAGGCCGCCATGGACATTTATCACAATGGCTTGGCAACAAGCATGGAGGTCATACCTGTGGGGCAGTGGTTTCCCGAGGCTGCAAAGTTTCTCAACGCCAACCCCGGCATCGACGTGGGTATTCACCTCGCCTTTACCAGCGAGTGGGAAAATGCAAAATGGCGCCCTCTCACAAATTGCCCTAGTTTAGTTGATGAGAACGGCTACTTCCTGCCAATGATGAAAAAAAATGCAGCCTATCCCGGCCTCTCATTTGAGGAGCGTGGCTACAACATCAAGGAGGTGGAGCAGGAGTTGCGTGCACAAATCGAGTTCACCCTCAAGAATATCCCACAAGCCAATCACCTTACCGGCCACATGGGCAGCACCAACATGAACGATGAGCTGTGCCAACTGGCCCAGCGTCTTGCCGAAGAATATGGTCTTACACTCATCGATGGTACTCGTGAGTATCAAGCATCTAAGAACTTCTACTTCTCATGGTATGAGGGTGGCCACAAGTCACTCGAGCAAAAGGAAGAGAGCTTCATCAAGATGCTGCGCAACCTGTCGCTCATGCGCAAGAACGGCATTCGTCACATGTGGCTCGATCATCCCGCATACAACGACAGCGAGATGGAGAATATTTTCCACATTGGCTACGAGGATGTTGCCGTTGACCGCCAGGGCGTGGTTGACCTGCTCAAGAGTCAAAAGGTAAAAGATGCCATCAAAGAATTGAACATCACTCTCATTCCCGTGAGCGCACTCACAACAAGCCTGCCTCGCGAGAAGAACAAGGAGATGGCTGCTGCAATCGACAAGTTCTATGCCCAGGCCCAGGCTGCAGGCGTTGAGATGCACTCTATCATGGTATTGCAGCATGGCAAGGTGATAGGCGAACGCTGGTTCAACGGCCACCTGCCCACCGAGGAGCATATCATGAACTCGGCTAGCAAGACATTCACCAGCACCGCTGCAGGTCTTGCGATAAGCGAGGGAAAACTTAAACTCACCGACAAGGTAATCTCATTCTTCCCCGACAAGTTGCCCGCTAAGGTCAGTGACAACCTCAAGCAGATGACCATTAAGGACTTGCTTACTATGACCTGCGGTCAGGCAAAGGCCAACACCACCGCCCAGCGTCAGCAAGAGTATGACTGGGTCGAGGCATTCCTCAAGGAGCCCGTTCCCTACAAGCCCGGCACTTATTATGCTTACAACGGCCTGGGCACTTATATGATTTCAGCATGCGTGCAAAAGGCACTGGGTGGCGAGAAAATCTTTGACTACCTCAATCGCAAGCTCTTCCGTCCCATGGGCATCACTGGCATCAGCTGGCTCGAGAGCCCTCAAGGCATCAATACCGGTGGTTGGGGAGTGTATTGCAAGACCGAGGACTTGGCCAAGATGGGTCAGCTCTATCTGCAGAAGGGTATGTGGAACGGTAAGCAACTCCTTCCTGCAAGTTGGGTCGAGGAAGCTTCGACACGAAAAGTCAACTCTGAGAACAAGCCTGAAGTTACTCTCCAGATGGGTCTTGACAGCGACGCTGCTGCAGGCTGGGATTGGATCAAGGGTTACGGCTATCAGATATGGCGCCACCGCTATGGCTCATACATGGCATCGGGTGCCGCAGGCCAATACTTCATCGTGGTTCCCGGCAAGGACGCTGTGATCGCACTCACTGCCAATACTGAAAAGATGCCAAAGGAAGTTGACCTCATGTGGGAGAATATTTACCCCGTTTTGAAGTGAAAAATCAACGATTTTGTACAAAAAACAAGGTATATTTCTAAGTAAGTTGCAGACTTGTAAATAGCTGTGCATTAAATATATTAAAAGAAACGCATTGTGTATATATGGTATATTTTTAGGCATTGCTATACTAATGTGGTAATTTTGCATCGGCAGCGGTTAACAAGGCTGCTACTTACACCTACCTTATCAACTAATTAAATTGAAAATGAAAAGAATCATAAGCATAATTGCTGGTTGTGCACTAGGCATCTTCTCGATGCCCATGAGTGCCCAGACTCCCGTTGACCTTGCAGTGCGCATGGACGACATGGGTGCCTTCCACTCAATCAACGAGGCCGTGATTAAGTGCTACAACTTTGGCATCGCCCAAAGTGTAGAAGTCATGCCCGTGGGCCAGTGGTTTCCTGAGGCTGTAAAGATGCTTCAAGACAATCCCGGACTCGATGTGGGCATCCACCTTACATTTACCAGCGAGTGGGAGAACGCCAAGTGGCGTCCGCTCACCGTGTGCCCCAGCCTGGTCGACAAGGACGGATACTTCCGTGCAATGATTACTAAGAACCCCAACTATCCCGGCCAGTCAATCGAGGAAAATCCTTATGACATCAAGGAGGTAGAGCGTGAGTTCCGAGCCCAGATCGAGACAGTGCTCCGTTACATCCCCTGGGCTTCACATCTCTCGGGCCACATGGGTTCTACAATCTATAATAAGGAACTCAACGATCTGGCTCAACGCCTGGCCGACGAGTATGGCCTCACATCGCTCGACAAGACTACTGCTCAAGAGCGTGGTTACCGCTTTGCAAGCTACGAGGGTCCTCACAAGACTTTTGCTCAAAAAGAGGCAAGCTTCATCAAGATGCTCAAGAACCTCACACTCAAGAACAGGCCCGGCATGCGTGCAATGTTCCTCGACCATCCTTGCCTTGACAACGAAGAGATGAGAACCATCTTCCACATTGGTTACGAAGACGTGCTTGCCGATCGCGTGGGCGTTACCGAGCTCTTTACCAGCGAGAAGGTGAAGCAAACCATCAAGGAGCTCAACATCAACCTTATTCCCGTGAGTGCTCTCACTAAGAGCCTGCCTCGCGCTAAGAACAAGGAGATGGCATCTGCAATCAACAATTATCTTGCTAAGGCAACCGAGGCTGGCCTCGACGTGCACTCAATCATGGTGCTGCAACACGGCAAGGTTGTGGGTGAGAAGTGGCTCAGTGCCAGTTTCCCCGGTCAGGAGCACATCATGAACTCGGCAAGCAAGACATTTACAAGCACAGCTGTTGGTTTTGCTGTAACCGAGGGAAAACTTAAGCTCACCGACAAGGTAATCTCGTTCTTCCCCGACAAATTGCCCGCTAAGGTCAGCGACAACCTCAAGCAGATGACAGTGCGCGACCTTCTCACCATGACTTGCGGTCAAGAGCGAGCCAACACTACCGCACAGCGCACCTACGACCAAGACTGGGTTGAGGAGTTCCTCAAGGAGCCCGTTCCCTACAAGCCAGGTACACACTATGCTTACAACGGTCTGGGTACTTACATGCTCTCGGCAATCGTGACCAAGGTTACCGGCGAGAAGATATTCGACTATCTGCAACCTCGCTTGTTCCGCCCGCTGGGCATTGTGGGAGCTACGTGGCTCGAGAGTCCTCAAGGCATCAACACCGGTGGCTGGGGCCTCTACCTCAAGACCGAGGACCTCGCAAAGATGGGTCAGCTCTACCTGCAGAAGGGCATGTGGAATGGCAAGCAGCTCATTCCTGCAAGCTGGATCGAAGAAGCCTCACGCAAGCAGGTTGAGAGCCGTCCTGCCGGCATGACCGACGCACAGCTCAAGAACATTGACCCAACCAATAACGACTGGATGCAGGGCTACGGTTATCAGATATGGCAAGGTCGCCACAACACTTATCGTGCCGACGGCGCCAACGGACAGTACATCCTCGTTCTTCCCGAGCAGGATGCGGTAGTAGCAATGACTGCCAACCTTCAAAACATGGCTAAGGAACTCGATCTCGTGTGGGATGTTATTCTGCCAGCATTGAAATAAAACATAAACAAACAAATAAAAACTATTGATATGAAAAAGTTATCATTAATTCTCATGCTTGCTCTGGCTTGTTTTTCTCAGGCCATTGCTCAAGATAACAGCGAACCTATCGCTGTAGAAGGTGGTTATGTAAAAGGTGTTGCTGCCGACGCCGCTGGCATCACCGTATGGAAGGGTATTCCCTTTGCAGCACCTCCTGTGGGCGAACTGCGCTGGAAGGCTCCACAACCCGTAAAACCATGGCTGGGCATACGCATATGTGACAAGTTTGCTGCTCGCCCCATGCAGCGCATGGCTATCAATAAGCCTGCTTACCAAACTTGGGATCAGCCCGACAACTATGCAAGCGAGGACTGCCTGTACCTCAATGTATGGGCGCCCACACAAAAGCCCGAGAAGCCCATGCCCGTTATGGTATGGATCTTTGGTGGTGGTTTCCATCTGGGTTCAACCGATGCTGCCATTTATCGTGGCGAGCCATTTGTAAAGAATGGTGTAATCTTCGTTTCAGTTCCTTATCGTCTGGGCGTGTTTGGTTACTTTGCTCACCCCGAGCTTAGCAAGGAGAGTGGCCACGGCTCTGGTAACTACGCAAGCTACGACCAATTAGCAGGAATCAAGTGGGTTAAGGAAAACATCGCTAAGTTTGGCGGTGATCCCAACAACATTACAGTATTTGGCCAGAGTGCTGGTTCTCGCAGCACACAAGTGCTCATGTCGTCTAAATTGAGCGAGGGCATGTTCCAGCGTGCTATCCCCATGAGTGGTTGCGCTATCCGCGAGGATGCCCACTGCCTCCCCCTTGCCGACAACGAGAAGCAGGGTGTAGAGTTCATGAAGGCCATTGGCTGCAAGAATCTCAAGGAGCTGCGTGCTCTTAGCGAGGTTGAACTGCAAGAGGCTTACTCTAAGTCTAAGTTCTGGGGCAAGTTCCGTCCCGCCATCGATGGTTACTTCCTTACTGAGGATACCAACGATGCTGCACTCAGCGGCAACTACCTCAATATTGACTATATGATTGGTTACACCAAGGACGATGTGCCTGCTGCCAACTTCCCCAAGTCAATCGGTGCGTGGGTTGAGAATCACCTGAAGCATGGCTTCAAGGCTCCCTATGTATATCGCTTTGACCACGCTCTGCCCGGTGGCGACATGAACGGTATGGCAAAGGATGTGTTTGGCGCTACAGGTGCTATCCACTCTTGCGAGTTGGGTTACGTGTTCAACCAGGTTGCTACAATGAACCGCCCCGTCACTCCCGCCGATTATGAACTTGCCGATCGCACTATCAAGTACTGGACTAACTTTGCCAAGTATGGCAACCCCAATGGCGCAACAGGCAATGACTGGGCCCCCTATACTCAAGCTAATAAGAATACATTTATTATCGACGCAAAATAATAAAACATACTAAAATAAATAACTAATAAACATTTTTCATTATGAAGAACTTAAAATTATCTCTGGTTGCTGTTGCAATGCTTTGCACAGCCACTACATTTGGTGCTGAGATTGAAAAGGTGGTTAAGGTTGATACAATCAAGACTGCTACCGAGAAGAAGGATAGGTCTAAAGACGTGCTTCTGAACGCTAACAGTGCAACCGACCCCCGTATCGTTCCCATCGGCTTGCCCGCTGCTTACACTATCGTTGAGCAGGATGGTCTTCCCGCTGTTTACTTCTGGGATCCTAACCCCACACAGGTACACTGGCGCAATGAATTCTCTTTGGCCCAGGTAAGTTCAAACAAAATGTCTGAGACTGCACTCCAGCAGGGTGAGGTTGGTATTGCCGTTACATCTAAGTCAATGCTTGGTGGTCCACAGTTCAAGGGCCGCATGAAATATGAAGGCAGCACCAATGGTAAGCACCTGTTTGACGTTAACGTTTCAGGTCCTCTTGCCAAGAACTGGTTCTACTCTCTGTCAATGTACCAGAACTTTGACCCCGGTAGCACAAAGCTCGCTTATACAAACTATCGTGACCGCGCAGCATTCTACACTGCACAGCTTACTCACAAGTATGACAAGGGTCAGTTTACTTTTGGTTACAAGCACACCGACATTCACTTGCTTCAAAACGTTGACCAGCAGGCTCCCTTTATTTGGGTAGGTGATGGTTCTATCAAGGAACTTGAGGGCTTCAAGGTAGGTCAGGATACATATTCTCCCATTAGCGGTCGTGCTACTTACATGGACTTGCTCACTGGTAAGATGCAAAACCTTGGTTACAACGACGGTGCACACTACAAGACTCACGAAGGTCGCTTCCTGCTCGACCACAAGTTGAACGATGGTTGGGATCTTGCTGTGAAGGCTAAGGTTTCTACTAACAATTTTTCTCAAATCAACGATGCTACATCAAACATCCTGCTTAACCAGACCCGTTACTATGCCGACGACCTGAGTGGTACTGAGGTTTACAAGGGCGATGTTCAGCGTCGTTTGTTCAACCTGTATCAAGGTCACTCAACCGACGCGTTGTTCCTGGCTACTCTTACTCACAAAACCGACCACCACAAGTGGGTATTTGGTTTCCTGGATTACTTCAATGACTCAGAGAACGCTCACAGTTCAGCACAGCACGACCACGAGGTTAAGGCTAACCCCCGCGCACTGCTGTTCAACGGCAATGAGTTCTTCAACTTCAATGCAAGTGCCGAGTACATCGACGGTTGGGAAAACAAGCTCGGTGGTTATGTAATGGACACTTGGACTCCCAACGACATCTTCAAGATTACTTACGGTGCTCGTGGCGAATGGTTCTCTCTTGGTGTTAATAATATTCCCCAAGTACGTTGCCCGAACTTCTACCTTGGTGGCACTAATAATCAAGGTGAGAAAATTGCGCTTCAGCACTGGACTCTGCCCGGTTTCAACTATGCAGTATCTGTAATCCCCACAATCCACATCACTAAGAACTTTGGTTTCGACGGTGAGTTCAACCAGTTCACAATGTATCGTCACCTCCAAGGCTTCTATGGCACAGGTGCTCCTGCTTATAGCAACCGTCCCCACACTCTGGGTCGTGCAGGTGTTTACTGGAACCATCCTCTCGTAAGCGTTGTATCATCATTCGTATATGTATACCGCAAGAACGACGCTGGTCGCATCTCAGTTCCCAACCCCGACGGTTCAGGTTCTGTAATGTGTAACTACACTCAGGCTCTCCGCACAATGGGTTGGAAGACCGACGTCCTCTTCACTCCTGGCAAGGGCTTCAAGCTGAATGTTGTGTTCACTCTGCAATCACCCAAGATTGCTGCTTATAAGTTCAGTGCATTTGGCACCGACTATGACTACGCAGGCAAGTACCAGACTGGTATGTCTAACGTCCTCCTCGACATCACTCCCAGCTGGACTAACGGCAAGTTCAACATCTCTACTACTATCCGCTACAGCAGCAAGAAGTATGCTAACCTTGCTAACTCAGTTTACTTCAACGGTTTCTGGGAGACATTTGCTCAGGCAAGCTACAAGGTTAACAAGTACTTATCATTCACAGCTAACGTAGTTAACTACCTCAACCAGCGTGGTGCAAGTGGTAACGTTCCCGGTTCAGCTCTTATCGTAGATGCTACTCCCTACTACGGAACAGTTATCGCTGGTACTTACATCCGTCCCTTCGAGGCATCATTTGGTGCTCGCATCAACTTCTAATATAGCGATTGTAAGCTAAAAGATGAAGATTTTTAATCATTTGTTTAACATTCTGTTGGTCATGCTGCCCCTGTTTGCAGTAGGCCAACAGAATGTTGGTTTTAAGGGCGAGCGTGTTGTATCGCCCCAGATCAATGCCGATGGTTCGGTAACTTTTCGTCTCGCAGCCCCCAAAGCAAAGCATGTCGAGGTTAAGGGCGACTGGGCTGCTAACGATGGCATTGGCACGTTTGTAAAGGGCAAAGATGGTGTGTGGGAATACACTACCCCTGTGCTCCCCTCTGAGATGTACACCTATCGTTTTGACATCGATGGCGTGATTACCCTCGATCCTGCCAACCCCTTCTCTTGTCGCGACGTGGGCAATGTGTTCAGCAAGTTCTACATAGGTAACGGCTGTGCCGACTATTATCAGGTACACGATGTGCCTCATGGCAGCGTGACGTCAACATTCTATCACTCAAACGCGATGAATGCCGACCGTCGTCTCAACATTTACACTCCTCCCACTTATGGAAAGAGCAATGCCGCTTTCCCCGTTTTATATCTGCTTCATGGTAGTGGCGGCGACGAGAATGCATGGGTTGAGTTAGGTCATGTGGCACGCATCATGGATAACCTCATTGCCGAGGGGAAGATTGAACCCATGATTGTTGTGATGCCTAACGGCAACTCGGCCAAGACTGCTGCAGCCGGCGAGACCAGCGACAACCAGGCCTACATGCCGGTGATGTCAAACTATCTGGGCAACAAGCGCGGCCAGTACGAGGCTGCCTTCCCCGAGATTGTCAACTACATTGACGCTCGCTATGCAACCATCCCCGACAAGCGCCACCGTGCCATTGCCGGTCTCTCGATGGGCGGACAGCACACGCTGTTTATCTCGCTCAACTACCCCGAGATGTTTGACTACATAGGCCTCTTCTCGTCGGGTATTCCTCGTAACGACTACGACGAGAATCCTTTCTTCAACGACCTTCAGGCCAAGTTTGAACACCTGCACTCAACGGGTTATCGCCTCTTTTGGGTTGCAGTGGGTGTAGACGATCAGTTCAAGTTGCTTGAACCCACCGAGAAGATGTGTAACCGCATGAAAGCTATGGGAATGCCTGTGACATTCAAGGCTACGCCACGTGGCCACATCTGGTCAAACTGGCGTCAATACCTCCTCGAGTTTGCTCCGCAACTGTTCAAAGATTAGTAGAATAAGTTTATATAGAAAGGGCGGCCCATGTTTTTTTAACAGGGTCGCCTTTTGTCATAATGTTGCTATTTTGGTTTGAATGTTAGCGTATGAAATTTTGGTAAACTACAGGCTCATTCACAGGAGCATCAGTTGTCGCCACACCGTGAATTTTATTGAGCATCCACGCCATGTTGTTGGCAAGGGTGCGCATTGTTTGCAAGCCCTCCTCGTCAAGAGCCGCTTCGCCAGGTTTGCTGCCAAACACTATGTTCCAGTACTGTGAAGTCACGATAGGCATGTTGAGCATCTGAAATGGCATGAGAAGCGTTTGGTATGATGCAGTAGAGCCTCCACGACGACACACGGCAATGGCCGATGCCGGTTTGCCGGCAAAGGCATCACGACCAGCGTAAAGCATGCGCTGCTCCATACACAGCATTTGACCAGCAGGTTGCCCATAGTACACGGGAGCTCCTATTATGATAGCATCACATTGCTCCATCTTCTCGATAATTGTATTGGCAGGATCATCATTGAATATGCAACGCTGCTTCTTGCCATTGTCGCGGCATTTATTGCAAGCTATACAACCTCTCACGGGGCGATTGCCCACCCACACCATTTCGCTATCTACACCATGCTTGTTCAGCTGCTGGGCCACAGCTTGCAGAGCGAGGTTAGTATTACCCTCCTTGCGAGGGCTTCCGTTAATAAGTAAAACCTTCATAATCTCGATAATTTATCTACTGCAAAACTACAAATTCTTTGACAAAAAAACACACTTTTCCTTATATATATCGGGGTATATCCTGTGCAGGTAAGTTAGTTGATAATCAATTTGTTACTGGTGTCTCTAAGTATATATATGGTTTACAGTCGCAGTGCCCGGTTTATTTTGCCTATTTTTGTGTTACTAAAAATCGTTTTCCTTATAGGAAAACCTTCCCAGGACGACGCCTGAAACTAACTTTATAAACTATATAGACTTATGAAAAAAAAATATTTAATCTCGTTGTTGGCTGCCTTCATGGCAGTCTCATTCCAGGCTTCGGCCCAGGAAAAGATTTACGAAGTCGACGGCGGAAAGATTGCTGGCGTGTCGGGCCGTCCGTCGGGTATCACGGTATTCAAGGCTATTCCCTATGCAGCCCCGCCAGTGGGCGAGCTGCGATGGAAAGCCCCGCAGCCCGTACAGCCATGGCAAGGCATCAAGCACTGTGACCGCTTCCCGCCCACACCCATGCAACGCGAGCGCAACTATAATGCGTTCCAAGACTACAAGATGCCCGTATATGAATGTTACAGCGAGGATTGCCTATACCTCAATGTATGGGCACCCACACAAAAGCCCGAGAAGCCCATGCCCGTGATGGTGTGGTACTATGGTGGCGGCTTCCAGGTAGGTTCAACCGTCTACCCACTTTATAATGGCGAGAACTTCGTGAAACATGGCGTGATTATGGTATCTATCAACTACCGCGTGGGCGTGTTCGGATTCTTGTCGCATCCATTGCTCAGCAAAGAGAATGGTGGCACATCGGGTAACTACGGCTTCTATGATCAACTTGCCGGCCTGCAATGGGTAGTACGCAACATAGCAAAGTTTGGAGGCGATCCTAACAACATCACCATCTTTGGCCAGAGTGCTGGTTCAATGAGCGTGCAGGCACTCATGTGCTCACCGCTCACCAAGGGACTGTTCCAGAAAGCTATCATGCAAAGTGGCGCGGGTATTCGCCAGAACGTGCGTTGCTTCCCGCTCAAGGAGCACGAGCAGTATGGCAAGGAATTCTTCGATGCAATGGGCATCACCACCCTCAAGCAGATGCGCGCTATGGACGCGATAGAGTTGCAGAAGGCTTACCAGTCATCAAAATTCTTTGGCAAGTTCCGTCCAAGCACTGATGGCAAGTTCCTTACACATGATTCTAACAAAGAAGCCAACTTCCTCGGTCTGTACCCCGACATTCCATATATTATAGGATATACCAAAGACGATGTGCCTGCCGCCAACATGCCCAAGACAGTAATGGACTGGGCCGACAACCATCTCGAGATGGGCCGCAAAGCACCTTATGTCTATTCATTTGATCATGCACTGCCTGGAGGCGACATGGGAGGTCGGGCCAAAGACATCTTCGGGGCAACAGGAGCCATCCATTCTGTAGAATTGGGATATATGTTTGGCCGACTCAACATCAGCACACGCGAGATGACTCCCGCCGACTATGAATTAAGCAACCGTATGATGGAATACTGGACCAACTTTGCCAAGTACGGCAATCCCAACGGACTCAACTCTAACGCTTGGCAACCCTACCAAGCACACGGCCAGAACATCTTCCACATCGACATCAAGTAACAGTAACACACACAATCTTTTACACCTAAATTCCCCACCCCCCCCCCTAATCTTCAATAAAGAAAAGGGGGGGTGTTTCATTGTATTAATTCCAAACATCCGTACGCTTCTTAGCGCAACTTAATGAATTTGCTTTATTAAGAGAGTGACATATCCCGACAACACGGAAAAATAATCCCACGTTTTTCATATGCAAAGATGCCACTATGTGCTTACAAAACGCTAAGTGGCATCTTTGTTAATGGAACCTTTATCTTTCTTATGCAATAAATTATACCCTCTATTGTATTTCTGTTTGACTTTTGCACAATGCACTCTTTTGTCTGTTATTTCATTATATCTGTATGGAATATCAAACAACTCCTATATCAATCATATAAACTAATAACTTGTTAATTACAAAAGCGTCAATGCCGCTGATATATACGGAGTTACTTGATTGGCAATAACACCGCTTGCAATACCATTTACCAGTCCACCTATAGCCTGAATACATCTTTTTATAGATTTCTTTGAAGGTTCTTCTTTTTTAAATTCTAAAGCAATTTCTGTAAATATTTCTTTGTAATCCTCATTATCTATAGAACGCATCAAATCGTCAATCTTCTTGAGCAAATCCTGAAGGCTCTTCTGTTCTTCCCGGGTTAAAGTATTACCATCACCAATTACCGTTGTAATGTGATCGGCATTGATTGTGCCATCTCCTGTATGTACAATTGATGCATTGATATTGTTTACCGTCATCGCTTTTTCTTTTTTGATTAACGAATTAAACTGTATGTCTTCGTCATTGGCCAATTTCAAGAAATAGTCTATAAGCAACGACTTTACAGAAACAAGTACATTACGTAATGCATATAGATTGCAGAATTGATAAGCCCGTTCTATATTTCCGTTTATGCAATGTCCCATGTGATGATACCATATCCATGTAGGCAGATTTACATGAATTGATTCCGAGTCGTCCCTTTTACACATCTCTTCAATTTCTGTTATGGGGTTGTAAATCTTTATATGAGAAATTCTATCTCGGATTTTCTCATCTTTAACCATATCAATTGGATATGTAAATCCCATAACTTGCTGGAAACCATGATATATATCCACTTTAACTCCTGCGTCAATTATTCGATATGCTGGCGGTGCTTCACTATATCCATTTAGTTCATAAGTTACCCAAGTCAATAGTTCTTTATCTTGCTTCCTAGCTGCAAGTACCTTTGTCTTTAATAAGATGTTTACAATAGAGACATCCGAAGTTATATCTGAAAGAATACTTTCTGATAGTTTTTTTATATTCGTGTCCATAATTAAATTGCCTTGATTATTTTCAATTTCACTTCAAACAGCAATGCTAGCTGATAGATTGATTCTACGCTATCGCTTACAATCTCAATTATATAGTAACAACCTAATAACTATTTGCTCAGTTGTCTTAGCCTTTCTTTTGTTGGCTGCGGTTCCACTGGTCTATGAGCATGCGGGCATAAGTTTCGGGGTCGGTCTTGATGTAGGACAAAAACGCCTTTTCTGTCTTATGGCCGGTTATCTGCATTATCACAAGTGCAGGTGCTCCACTCTCAAACATATTTGTTGCAAATGAGCGACGGGCGGTGTGGGCCGAGACGAGTTCGTACTTGGGCGAAGTTTCCTTGACTCGTTTGCCGCCTATGGTATGCGTAATAGATTCCATACTGTCTATGCCAGCCAATTTACATATCTCTTTCAAAAACACGTTGAATTTTTGATTACTTATTACAGAAGGTAGAACTCCGCTGTACTTCTCGAAAATACTTCGCACTGCGGGAAACACAGGGATACATACTTTGGTTCCGGTCTTCTTCTGCTCAAGTTCAAAATATCCACGTTCCATACTCTCGGGATCTGCGAGTTTGTCAAGGTCGCTATATCTGCACCCAGTCCATGCTAACAGAATGAACTGATCGCGCACACGGTCCAGATAATCCTGCTTCAATTCTACGTTTTGTATTTTCAGCAACTCGTCTGTTGACAGATATACATTGTCAACCTCCTCGGCAAGTTTAGTACATTTGCGAGGAGCGACAAACTCGCAGTCGATACGTTGTTTGAGTGGCAGCCAGTTGATAACCGCCTTAAGATTCTTAATATGCTTGCCTACATTATTAAGTTTATACCCTTTGCTGTTGAGAAACATTACATATTGGTCATAAAACTCTTTGTTGAGATCTTGTATTTTCAAGTCCTTTACTTTTTGAACTTGCAAAAACTCAACAACCCCTGACTGCATTTGCTTGTACTGCATAATGGTGCGAGGACTTACAGGTTGTCCTTTGCGGGCACCAGACTCAAGAATACGCGTCGGAGCTTCATCTATAAACTTAGTGATTGCTTTTAACAAGGTTATTGAGGTTTCTGTGCTTGCTGTACCATCCTTGTTTTTCTTCGGTTTAAAGAACAACGACACTTGCTTCTTTAGCCAGTCTTTGGGTATGTCACCACCCAGTACGTGCTGCCATGCTTCATCAATGGCCTTGCACAAAGATTCAAGCTTTGCCCTACATTCATTGTGATAACGACGCTCCTCGTCATTAGTGCGTCGTGTATCTACCATCTTGTGCCCATCCCAATAAGCAGGATTATCAAGAATGAATATGCCCGTCTTCGCACGTTGGTCAATGCTTTTGCCATGATAGAATCTAATGCGTATCTGTTGACGCCCTGTGGTTTTGTTCTTGATAGCAGATAGAGATAGTTCAATTGTTGCCATAAATGTGTGTTTAACGTCATAAAAATTTTACTCTGCAAAGTAAGTACACAATTCAAATTATACTCACAAATTTTTGCCGACTTTTTGCCGACTTATTTGTTGCTTAATATTATTTTATATTATCCATTACTTAACTCTATAAATACTAAACTGCATATTATCAAGCGTTTTGAGACAAACACCAGAAAACATCGAATATCATCAACTAACCCAATTCGAGTCCCACGCGGATCACCAGAATATTGACGAGTGACTGAGTATTCAGCCACTCGTTTTTTTAGTTGCATATAATCTCCAATGGTCTATAACTGGACCCACGAAAGTTTGATAAAAACGGTCCGGGTTTATAATAATTAATGTAATGTTGTTGAAAGTTGTAGTAATATATTTGGTGGTGCTGAATGTAGTGGCCTTTGTGTCTTATGGCATCGACAAATTCAAAGCGAAGCACAACCGTTGGCGCATCAGCGAGGCCACCCTGCTGCTACTGGCAATAGTCGGGGGCGGCTTGGGCGCGTTGCTCGGCATGAAAGCGTTTCGTCACAAAACTCAAAAGCCCAAATTCACCATCACCATCCCACTCGTACTCGCCCTCCAATTAGCCGCTCTGCTATACCTCGCCACCGCATAAATCCTGACACAATTCTCCCCACCACTACCGTGGTTGAAGAGGTGCGGCTGGAAAGCGTGTGCACGCCAAAAAGCGCACCACTTTGGGTGTTGTCCCGTCAGGGATAGCGGGCGGTTTTTTGTTTAGATTTGGGTGGTGGCGCCTTCGTGGGTGATGCGCCAGAAGGGGATGTGCTTTTCGTCGGTGAACTCTTTCATGCGCCAGGCACTTTCAAAGCCGCTAACCACGAAGTGCATGGGCACGAAAAGACCTACTCTGAATCGGTCGATTAATTGGCGCCCACCACGGGTGTAGCCGTTACCTATGCGTCCGTCGATGGGGAACATGACGATGTCGAATCGGTCGCTGATTTTCTGGATGTCTTTCAACTCGCCCAAATAGCGCTTCTCGTCTGCGAGCGGGTCGATTTCTCCAAATTCCTGGCTGAAAATGGTGCCACCTTGGAAGTCGTCGGTGAGGAATCGTGCATACCAGTTGTTGAGGTCGCCAGCGTGGAAAATGCGTTTGCTTTCCATCTCCACTATCCATGATACACCGCTGTCGTTGCTGCCCATGGCTCGCACCTTGATGCGGTCGTCGCTCCATAGTGCGCCTTTGGCCATCCACACATCGGCATCGTCCCAATTAGCACGGCGGCGCTTCAAGATGTCACGTGAAAGGATGTAGGTGATGGGTGTGGTGGGGTAGCGTTCTTTCCATTGTAGGATGGCGCTGGTGTAGTGGTCTTCGTGAAAATGACTTGAAAACACATACACTTGTTTGCCTTTTCCCAGCAAATCGGGCATCACATTGGCTGGGTCGAGCCAATAGTCGAACACTGCGATGCAGTGCTCTCCTTCAACCGCAAAACCGCTATGGAAAATATAGGTGATATTCATTGTTGATATATTGCAACTATCTGTACACGTGGCGCATGTGTTATTCGGGGTAAATCATTTTTCGGGTCACGCCACCGTCGACGGTGATGGTTTGCCCATTGATGAAATCATTCTCTTCTTGACAGAGGAATTGCACCATTCGTGCGATGTCGTCGGCTTTGCCCACACGTCCGCTTGGGTGGAAATCGTGGTCTTCGGGGCGCAGAATCTCATCGTCGTTCACATGAATCCAGCCGGGTGCAACGGCGTTCACGGTGATGTGCATCGGTGCCAGAGATATCGACAGAGCATGAGTGAGCGAGTAGATTCCGCCTTTTGAAGCGCTATAGCCTTCGGTGCCGGCTTCGCTCATCAGGTAGCGAGAAGAGCACATGTTGATGATGCGGCCGTAGGCGTGGTTGCCATTGGCGTGGCGATGGCGTGCCAGCATGCGTGAAGTGATGAATGCCGAGCGAAGATTGGTGTTGATTACCATGTCGAAATCGTCCACACTCACTTCTGTGATAGGCTTAAAATTGCCCACGCCCACATTGTTCACCACCACGTCGATATCACCCCAAAGCGCGAAAAGTTGCTCCATACAATGCTCAAGCAGGTGTTGGTCGGTCACGTCCACTTCATAGAAAATGGCTCCAGTGTTTTTGGCAACCTCGGCTCCGAGTGTGGCGTTGATGTCGCAGAATGCCACTTGGTCGCCGTTGTTGCAAAATGCCTCCACAATGGCTCGCCCGATGCCGTGGGCACCGCCTGTGATGAAAATTCGTCGATTCATATAATGATATATGAGAAAACCCTTGCCCTCGTTGCAGGCTCCGCATCAGGAAATTGCCGCGAAAGGTAAGGGTTGATTCGTATTAGGATTTGTTACTTACTTCGCAGGTTCCCATTTGCAGCGCACTGGCGAAACGATGGCGCCCTCTGCCTTGAGTTCCTTCATGGCCTTGTCCACTTCTTTGCGGTCGAGTCCGCTGAGTTCGGCGATTTTGCCAGCGTTCAATGGTTGGCCGGCTTGCTTCATAGTGTCTAATACTTGTTGTTTTGCTTCCATTTTGTGTTAGGGTTTATAGTTGATAAATCAGTCTTTCCAGATGAGGCGATACAGGTTGCATCCAATGAAATTACCCAGTACGATGGCTGCGTAGAAGGCAAGCACGCTCAAGCAATTTTCTGCGAGAAAGTCGACAGGCACGCACAGATAATAGAAAACGTCGGCCACACAGTGAGGGAATCCGCACACGATAAACAAGGGTACGCCAAACAGCAGAGGCAGGAACTTTCCCTGGCGAGCGAATGTCACGGCTGTGGTCATGATGAAACCGCAACCGATAGCCAACACGCCACCTCTCAGCGGGCCTACAGCCAAGCGCCCCTCAAGAATCTTTTGGGCGGTTTCCTGCAGATTCATAGGGCTGCAGCGCAGCATCAGCGCCACCAGCAGGCAGCCCACGATGTTGCCACCGAGGATTAAAAACAACTGGCCCACTTCACCTTTTTTGATAAATCCAGCGGTGCCAGTGTAGAGTTTCAGCCCATAATTCACCACGGTGAGAAGGCCGAAGGCGAAGAGTACGGCACCCACGATTCCTTTCTCGTCGGCAAGGTAGCCAAACCCTGCTATGCCGATGCATATACCGGCCAATACCGATGAACGGATAATTTGTTGAAATGTCATGTGCGTGTAGGAAATATTATTTATGCAAAGATAGCAATTTTCGTTCAATATTTCACTTTTCATGACTAAACCATTTTTTACAAAATATATGTCGTTGACGGATTTTTTTGTATCTTTATCCCATTATTTCAAAAATGACATATAACAATTAGGTGATGAAACGAATCATATTCATTATAGCATGCTTTGTGCTGATGGGCGCGCAAGTTTTGGCACAGCAACTTGCCCCATATAAGGGCAATGCCCGCGCGGCAGTGTCGTACACCTTCGACGATGGACTCGTTGAGCACTACACTATGGTGCTGCCACACCTTGATGCATTGGGCATTAAAGGCACTTTCTGGATAATTGCCAATAACATCGATATTAAAAAGCCGATGGCCGACCACCAGCCCATGACTTGGGCGAATGTGAAGGAAATGGCCAAGCACGGGCATGAAATTGCCAGTCATGGCTACACCCACACCGCATTGAACGAAATTTCGCCAGCCCAGCGCGAGCGCGAAATGGAGATGAACGACAGTGCCATCTATCAGTATGTGGGCGTGCATCCCGTGAGTTTCTGTTTCCCAGGCAATGGACGAAACGACGAAATTATCGCGCAAGTGCTCGCTCATAAGGGCATCACTGGTGCCAGAACCTACGAGAAAGGCGTGGGTGGTGGCATGGATGTGGATGCTATCGACGCTTGGCTGCGCGATGAAATGGAGCATGGTCGATGGGCTGTGGCGATGATTCATGGCATCACCCACGGTTGGGATCGCTTCGACAATCCAGAGGCGCTGTGGCTACATCTTCAACACGCAAAAGCGCTTGCCGACACTGGGCAACTTTGGATTGCCACTTTTGCCGAAGTCACTGCCTACCAGAAAGGACTCTCAAAAATTGCAACTTACACCTTCGACAAGCGGCCCAAGCGCATTGTTCAGAAAGGCAAGCGTTTGAAACCGTATAAAAGTTGGGACGGCACTTGGTGTGTCGATGCTCTCCGAGGTGTGAGAATGACCGTGAAATATTGACTTCAGGCATCGGAAGATATTTTTCGGTCATCTAATTTCTCGTCCTAATTTGTGAGGAAGAGAAAGAGTGAGTATCTTTGCAGTGCAGAAATGCAAGTGAAAACTAATTAATGCGTATGATGTCGAAAAATGACATGGATTTTGCTAACGCCCCCGTGAAGCGATTGTTCGGGAAAATGTTTTTTCCAACAATTGTGGGCATGGTGTCGCTGGTGGTACTGAACATGACCGACGGCGCTTTCGTGGGGCATGGTGTGGGTGCTGTTGGACTTGCTGCCGTCAACATTGTGGCGCCACTGTTCATGGTGCTTACTGGTATCGGGCTGATGTTTGGTATCGGTAGCAGTGTGGTGGTTTCGCTCAAGTTGGCGCGTGAGCAATACAAGATGGCGCGCATCAATGCTACACAAGCGGTGGTTGCCGGCATGGGGATGGGCGTGTTTTTCGCAGCGCTCATTCTTGCCTTTATGCCTCAAACCTGTCGCATCTTTGGCGCCACCGACCACTTGGTGCCCGTGGCTTGCGACTACATGTTCTGGATAGCGATGGTGCTGCCATTGTCGATTCTTGCGCAAGTGGGCATGTTTTTGGTACGCATCGACGGCTCGCCAAAGTTTGCCTCGTTTCTGAATGTGCTGGTCACGCTGGTGAATATCGTGCTCGACTGGCTCTTGATTTTTGAATTCAAAATGGGTGTGGAAGGTGCCGCCATAGCCACTGCAGTCAGCTACTCTGTAAGCGCCATTGGTGCCCTGGTGTATATGCTGTGGTTTAGCCGGGTGGTGTCGTTCTGCCGCTTGAAGATATCGCTTCGTGGTTTCGACAATTTCCTGAAAAATGTGTTCCACCAGATGAAATTGGGCTTCTCCGCACTATTGGGTGAGTTGGCCATGGCATTGCTCTTTATTGTGGGCAACTACCAGTTTCTCAATTATTTGGGCGAAGACGGCGTGGCTGCATTCTCAGTGGGATGCTATTGCTTGCCTATCGCATTCATGTTTGGCAATGCCGTGGTGCAAAGCGCCCAGCCCATCATCAGTTTTGCCTATGGTGTGGGGAATCATGCGCGAGAACGCGAAGCAAGCGCCCTCGCACTGCGCACCGCCTTGATTATTGGCGTGGCGGGATTGCTGTTCATGTGGCTTGGCGCCGAACTGGTGAGCACCATATTTCTCGACACCACTTGCAAGGCTTGGGAAATCTGCTGTGAAGGCTTGCCATTTTTCAGCATCACATTCCTGTTTTCGTGCCTAAATCTTGCCGCTATCGGCTACTACCAGAGCGTGGAACAGACCAACAAGTCGAATTCCTACACATTTTTGCGTGGCTACCTGTTTATGATACCGAGTTTCTTGGTATTGCCATCGTTTCTTGGAGCGCCCGGCTTGTGGTTAGCCTTGCCAGCCACCGAACTCGTCACCTTCATCATCATTGTGATTGTGGCAGTTGTGCATCGCAAGAAATAGTAGTGGCAAATAACAATCTCTTCACCATCATTTCCTCTGCTAATAGAGCATGTTATTCATCATCATGTTTTGGAAAAACTGGACGAACCGACAATCCGTAATGGCGAAGTTCATCAAGTCTGTCGTAGGAGGTATAGTCGAATCTCAAAATCCATCCTCTGTCGTTGGCTTGGTGAATAATGTTGGATGTCCAGAAATATCCATACTCATTGTCCAAAACCTGATTTAGACCATTACGAAGTCCACCTGCCGGAAGGAAAATGGAGTTTCCGTTTGGACCTTTCACTATATACCCATGGACTCCATGATAGTTTCGCTCAAAAGTCCAGGTGCAGTTTTCCATCAGTTCCTTTACTTCTTCTCGTGTGGGCATGCGCCAATAGCCTCGCCAACTCAAATGAGCCACATCCTTGTCCATTGGCAAAACTTCAGGGTCGTCTTTGTATGTATATGTGCTTAAGGAGTAGTTTTCTTTCACCCCCAGCTCGCCCCAAGTGTAATAGTGGCCATATTCCCAAGGCTCTTCTGCTCCGATGTTGCAAGCAGCCCACCTTAGTCCGGATGGCAAGCCCAAGTCGACATATCTGTGTCCTACTTCCTTATTTTCGTCTTTTTCGGTTTTTGCGCCCCATGTCACTTTGAGGTCTGCAGTCACTTCATAGCTCTTGTTATCTCCATTTGCTTGTCGTACATTCATGTAGGTTTTCTCCTGCGCATTTGCTATGCAACCTGCCACCAAAACTACAGACAATATCAGAAAAAGTTTTTTCATTTTCTTACCATTTTAGAATTACAGAAACAAAGGTACTCATTATTTCGCATATAATCACAAGAGATTATGAAAGTTCATTGATGATGATTCCTTTTTCATTGAGATTTTTCTGGTGATGATGGTGGGGGATTCGCTATTTTTTTGTAATTTAGCACGAAGTTGAAAACAAATCGCAAAAGATTGATGGTTTTGATG
>JAUNNJ010000021.1 GCA_030531495.1 Bacteroidales bacterium | reverse complement strand
GGACGCTCGGACCGAGCGTCCCTACAATGGATTCGGTGTTTGGGATGTTGGGGAACTGTTGGGGGGGGGCGGACGCTCGGGCCGAGCGTCCCTACAATGGCAAATTGGGGAAAGATAGAGGAGCATATGGTCGAGGGGTACTGGCTTCTAGCCAGGGGGATGGGGGGTGAGGACTATCGTTTTCCGTAGGCAAAATCTCCTTCGTCGATTTTCCTCACGGTTACTCTACTGCTGGCTTCCAGCCAGAACATAGCAGCGCCTTACAATCTGTAACTTTTTAGTGTGCCTCGTTTTAGTTCTCGGAAAGCCTGGTGTGGGTTAAGAATTTTGGAATGGATTCCGAAAATATTATAAGAATTTCGGAATGGAATCCAAAAATATTATAAGAATTTTGGAATTTGCTCCCAAAACCACTAATTTTGTATTCAGATAAAGAGCAATTATGATAGAGAGAGCATTGCAAAAGAAGATTGAGCAAATATTAGGTGGTCGCAAGGCTATCACCATAATGGGTGCACGGCAAGTAGGAAAGTCAACATTGTTGAAAATGATGTTGGAAGACAGAACTGATGTGTTGTGGTTGAATGGAGACGACATGGATGTGCAAGAGTTGCTTAGGGATATTACCTCTACTCGTTTTCGCAGTATCATTGGCAACAATCGAATTGTTGTGATTGATGAAGCACAACGCATCCAAGACATTGGGATGAAAATTAAATTGGTTACAGATCAGATACCAGGAGTTCAGGTTGTGGCAACGGGAAGCAGCTCGTTTGAACTTGCACAAAAAGTGAACGAGCCGTTGACAGGTCGTAAGCGCGAGTTTAAGATGTGTCCTATTAGTTTCTCGGAAATGGTGTCGCACACAAATTTGCTTGATGAGCTTCGTATGATACCGCACCGCATGGTGTTCGGCTATTATCCAGAGGTGTTGAACACTCCGGGTGGTGAGCGTGCAGTGCTGAAAGAATTGTCGGATTCGTATTTGTATCGCGACATCTTGTCGTTCGACAATATTCTCAAATCGGATAAGTTGGTGAAACTGTTGCAAGCATTAGCCTATCAGATTGGCTCGTTGGTGAGTTATAATGAACTGGCGCAAACTGTGGGTATAGATTCAAAAACCGTAGAAAAATACATTGATATATTAGAGAAATCGTTTATTATTTTCCGCCTGAAATCCTATGCCAAGAATATGAGAAATGAATTGAAGAAAAGTATGAAAATTTATTTTTGGGACCTTGGCGTTCGGAATGCCGTAATCGGCAATTTTTCACATATTGAAAGCCGAACAGATATAGGAGAATTGTGGGAGAATTTTGTGATTTCGGAAAGGATAAAACAGAATCTTCTGTTGGATAATTTCGCACAATCGTGGTTTTGGCGCACTCAGCAACAGAAGGAAATAGATTATTTAGAAATTGTGGACGGGAAGTTGATGGCGTTTGAATTTAAGTGGAACGAGCGCAAATCTGGCGTGAAGTGTCCTGCTCAATTTACAAATAGTTATCCTGATGCCGTGTTTGACGTGATTACACCCAAAAATGTGGAGTCATTTCTGTTAGAATAGTTATCTGATTAGGGTGGATAGGATTTTGCGGGAAGTTTCGCGGTCGCGGGTGAGCTGGGCACGGAGTTCGTCGATGCTGCCGAGCTTGAATTCAAGGCGTAGGAACTTGATGAACTGCAGCGTGATGGGCAAGCCGTAAATGTCGTCGTCGAAGTCGAAGATGTTGACCTCTACGGAGAGTTGCGGGCCGTTTTCAAGCGTGGGTCGCACGCCCACATTGACCATGCCCTGTCGCCACTGACCTGCCACATTCACCATCACGGCATAAGCGCCCTTGTGGGGGAGGATGAGTTGAGTAGGGATTTCTCCCACATTGGCAGTGGGGAAACCGATGCCGCGCCCATTGTGAAATCCATGCACCACCTTGCCGGAAATCGTGTAGGGGCGACCCATACAGCGCATGGCATCGTCCACCTTTCCCGATGCGATGAGACGGCGAATGATAGACGAACTCACAGGAGCGTATTCGCCTAAATATTCGGGCGCTTTAATCACATCGATGCCAAGTTCTTTGCCGTGGTTTACGTAGTGGGCAAAAGTTTCGGTCTTGTCGTGTCCGAAGCGATGGTCGTAGCCCACCACCAGTGCTGCTACACCATAGTTGTCGCGCAGGATTTGGAGAAACTGTCGGGAATTGTTGAGCGAGAGTTCGTAGGTGAAGTTCATCAGCACGGTCACATCAATGCCCTGTCGGCCGATTTCAGCCACCTTATCTTCAACTGTCATCAGCATTTCGATGCCGCTCTCAGGGCGCAGCACGGCTTGGGGATGCTGGGCGAAAGTGATGACAGCCGACTTCAGACCTCGTTCTGCGGCAATGCGTTTCACCTCCGATATGAGCGTGAGGTGGCCCAGGTGAACACCGTCGAACATGCCGATGGTGGCCACAGTGGTGCCTTGCGGAAGGCGATCGTTGTCGGCAATGATTTGCATCAGATGAGATTGAGATTTTTGAGAATATCCATGAATTCCTCGCCTTCGGGCACCAGTGCTACCTGGAAACCTAAAGCGGCTGCAGCGTCGAGGTTGTGCTGGCTATCGTCGAGGAAGAGCGTTTCTTCGGGGCGAATGCCCATGGTTTGCTCCGCATAGTGGAAAATTTCGGGAGCGGGCTTGTTGTGCTTTGCGCGATACGACACCGTGATGCCGTCGAAATATGCGTTCACATCCTTGCCCTCCTTCTCGAATAGGCTGGCAATGATGCCTTCAAACATGATGGGGTTGGTGTTGGAAAGCACATAAGTGCCATATTTCTCACGCAAAGAGCGAATCGCTTCAAGGCGATGCACAGGTATGTCGATGATGAAATTGCTGATGGCCTGCTTGATTTGTGCATCGGTCACGCCTTCGGGCATGCTCTTGCGCATCTCGTTGCAGAATTCCTCAGGACTCAAAGCGCCCGCTTCCAGTTGCAGAAACGGTCCGCTTTGGCGGTAGAGGCCAATCATTTCGTCGGCATTGGTCATACCGAGAGCCGTGAGCGAGTCGACACAGCGTTGACGTTCGATGTCCACAACCACGCCACCAAGGTCGAACATCAAGTTCTTGATATTGTTCATTGTCGGAGATTATGCTTTAGGGTCGTCAAGTTGGGTTTTCAGCACACGCATCGTGTCGTTGCAAAGTTTGATAAACACCTCGCGGTTACGCAAGAGCGAACTTGCCTTGATTTGCTTGTTGCCACTCTTGAAAATGAAGCCAGTGTCGGCCGAACCGATAGCCCTCATCATCGCCTTTGCACCGTTTTCGAGATTGCCGGTGTGGTTGCTGATGAAACTGAAGCGGCTGAAGAAACGGTTCATGCCCAATTTGCTCAAGTTTACCAATCCAGGGTCTACGCTGTTGACCGACACTTGGTGTGTGCGGTGCACAGTAGAGAGGTAGATAGAGAACAACGAGAGCGCCAATTTGCTTTGAGCGTAGGCGGCGATAGGCATGAAATTGCTCACAGCCGGGAACTCGTAAGGAATCGACACAGGAGTGTTGGAGAGCGAAGTGCTGAAAATGATGCGCCCACCTTCCTTCATCAGCGGCTCGATGAGGAGCGAAAGCAATGCGGTGCTCAGGAAGTTCACCTGCACGAGCTTTTCGTAGCCGTCGGGCGAGATTTCGCTACGGTGGCTAATGTAGCTTGCGTTGTTGACCAACACAGCCACAGGTCGTCCAAGAGCCTTGATTTGTTTCACGAAACTTCTCACGCTGTCGAAAGAGCCCAGGTCGAGATGCATGCTGGTGATGTCTTTATTGCGGGTGCGAATGGCCAGTTCCTTTGCTTTGGCTTCGCTCTTTTCATCGTCGTAACAAGCCATCACTATAGCGTGTCCGGCTTCGGCTAATTGCTGTGTGATAACGCTGCCCATGGCGTCGGTTGCACCAGTGATGATATACAGCGGTTTGTTGTTCTGATTGTCCATATATGCTGATTTTTATAATTCGTAAATGAGATTAGCGATGGTTTGCCCTACAGCCTTAAGGGTTTCGGGGGCAATTTTGTCGATAGTGTCGCCAGTGGTGTGCCAGTAGGGGTAGAAACCGCCACTGGTGCCAGGACGCATGTCGATGATGTCGATGCAAGGAATGCCGCCACGGATGATGAACACGTGGTCGTCGGTGGCTGCACCATATTCCATACTCTTAAAGTGATTGCTGTAGCCACTGTCGCCGGCAATCGACCACACCTTTTCCACCACATCGGGTGCGCATTGCATAGAGAAACCTTCGTGGTAGAATTGAGCGTCGGGAGCCCCCACCATGTCGAGCAAAATGCCATATTTGGCCTTGTAGCCTTTCACGTGAGGATTCTCTGCCCAGTATTGTGTGCCCAAAGCCCAACTTTCCTCCTCGTCGTCGGCGCCCCAGTCTTCAGCGTCAACAAACAAAATGTCGACGCCCACATCGGGCTTTTTGTCCTTCATGACGCGCGCCAACTCCAGAAGCACGCCCACGCCGCTGGCACCATCGTTGGCGCCCATCACAGGTTCTTTGCGCTTCGATTCGTCGGGGTCGGCATCAGCCCAAGGGCGGCAATCCCAGTGGGCGAGGAGCAGGATGCGCTCTTTGGCATTGGGATTGATGATGCCGATATAGTTGGTGGCGTTGAGGTTTTTGCTGTCGAAGGTGGTAAGTTTTGCCTTTTGTGCCACCACCTTGTCGCAGAAGCGACCAAGCTGTGCCTCAATCCATTTGCCGCATTGTTCGTGTGCAGGAGTTTCGGGCACGCGTGGACCGAAGTCGCATTGCTGTTTCACAAAAGCGAAGGCGCTGTCGGCGTTGAATTCGACCACAGCAGCTGGTGCTGTGGATTCGCTACTCTCTGCCGAACTGCTTGAGGCTGTGCTTGAACCGCACGATGCGGTCACCATCACAGCAGCTATCATGCTAAGTATATGATGCATTTTCATCTTTTTCTATTTTAACTTACAAATATAGGAAAAAAAGTTCAGTACAGAGCTTTAATTGCACATTTAAATGTGTATTGTGCAACAAAAATAAGCGGCAAACTTTGAATAGGCTTTAAAAATAGCGTAAAAAATACACAGAATATTTTGATAATTAAAAAAAACTATCTAATTTTGCAGTGTGAAATTACACGAATTTTGCTTGCCGAAGAGAATGGCAATAGTGTAGAATTATTAACTTTAAATATTCAGTAATTATGTTAGGAGCAATTATTGGCGATATCGTGGGAAGCATCTACGAATTCAGCAACATCAACACCAAAGAGTTTGAATTTTTTCAACCATCACAAACCTACACCGACGACTCCATCCTCACTTTTGCCACAGCAGATTGGGTGCTGAATGGCGGATTAGTGGGTGATTTTTATGCGCGCTACGCTTTGGCAAACCGCTGCCCGATGGGCGGTTATGGCGGAATGTTTTCTTTATGGGTGACGAAAGCCGAACGAGGCGAGCAAATGCCATACAACAGTTGTGGAAACGGCAGCGCTATGCGTGTGTGCCCTGTTGGCTGGGCTTTTGATACCGAGGAAGAAACGCTGGCTGCGGCGAAGAAGTCGGCAGAGTGCACCCACAATCACCCTGAAGGCATAAAAGGCGCGCAAGCCACAGCGTTGTGCATATTTATGGCACGAAACGGTGCAAGCAAAGAAGAAATTGCGGCAGCCGTGACCGAGAAGTTTGGCTACGATTTGTCGATGAGCGTGGAAGAACTGCAGCAACGCTATTCGTGGGATGGTATCGACGGACAAGGAAATGGCGGTCTATGCCAGGAAAGTGTGCCTCAAGCCATAATTTGCGCGCTGAAAGCCGATGGTTTTGAAGATGCCGTGCGTAATGCCATCAGCATCGGTGGCGATAGCGACACCATCGGATGCATAACAGGTGGCATTGCTGAAGCCCTCTACGGCATTCCATCCGATATTCGCGCCCAAGGCGAAGCCTACCTCACGCACGAATTCCTCGCCGTCCTCCACCAGTTTGAAACCAAATTCGGCCACCGATAACACCGCTTTTCAGAAACCTAATATCTTGAATCTGATATCTTTTTTGTATTTTTGTGGAAGCAATGCGGTCAATTCTCGACATATCAGAAGTAAGGCGTCACTTCAGCGTGTATCTCACGGTGGAGAAGGGGCTTTCGGTGAATACTGCCGAGGCTTATGGCGACGATGTGGGCAAACTTGTGGCGTATCTGCAGTCGGAAGGTGTGGCGGTGGAGCAAGTGACGCTTGAAAACCTGAACAACTTCCTGTGTACACTACGCGATGTGGGCATCGGTCCGCGCTCGCAGGCACGCATCATATCGGGCATCAAGAGTTTCTATAAGTTTCTGAAAATGGAGGGGTATGTCGACAAGAACCCCACACGCATGCTGGAGTCGCCCAAGATAGGGCGGCATTTGCCAGAGGTGTTGTCGTTGGAGGAAATCGACGCCATGATTGCTTGCATTGATATGGGCAAGGCAGAAGGCCAGCGCAATCGTGCCATCATCGAAACGCTTTATGGCTGCGGTCTTCGCGTGTCGGAGCTGGTGGGACTGCGCATCTCTCAGGTGTATTTCGATGAAGAATATGTGATAGTGGAGGGAAAAGGCGACAAGCAACGTCTGGTGCCCATTTCGCAGGAAGCATTGGAGCAGATAAGCCTCTATATGGAGCAGACGCGCAGCCATCAGGTGGCGAAGCGCGGATGCGACGACATCCTGTTTCTGAATCGACGAGGTGGAGCCCTGTCGCGAGTGATGGTGTTCTATATCATCAAGGAACTCTGCGAGTTGGCGGGTATTCGCAAAACGGTGAGTCCGCACACTTTGCGCCATTCGTTTGCCACCCATTTGCTTGAAGGCGGAGCCAATTTGCGCGCCATTCAGCAGATGCTCGGCCACGAAAGTATCACTACCACTGAAATATATGTGCACATCGACCGCAGTCGCCTCCGCGAGGAAATTCTTCAACACCACCCGAGAAATAGAAAAAGATAGAGTGTTTTTTTTGCTTGTTTGTTCATAAAATTGTGATTTGTTTGCGCCTTCCGTTGAATATCAGTATCTTTGTTTTTGGAAATTATTGAAAAAGCGCTATGAAACGATTACTTCTCACTATATTATCTGTAATAGCTATCACTGCCAGTTGCTTTGCCGAGGGCGTGATGAAGACGCACGAACGCATCGCCGACAATGGCTATCCATTTTGGATTTATACGCCCGACGGCTACGATGGCAGTCAGGCTCAACCTATCGTGGTGTTTCTCCACGGGCGTTCGCTGTGTGGCCACAATCTCAACCAAGTGCTCCGCTATGGCACGCTTGATGCTATAAAAAAGGGTATGAACATGCCAGCATTTGTGATTGCTCCACAAAATCCGGGTGAAGCATGGAAACCATCGAAACTGATGGATATCATTGAATGGATGGAGGCAAACTATAAGGTGGATGCCAGCCGCATCTATGTGCTGGGTATGAGCCTTGGTGGCTACGGTACGATGGACTTCGCCGGCACTTATCCCGATAAGATTGCCGCTGCGATGGCACTTTGCGGCGGTTGCTATTTGAAGGACCAAACAGGCCTTGGTGGACTGCCATTCTGGATTATCCACGGCACAGCCGACGCTGCTGTTGGCATTGGCGAATCGAAGAAAGTGGTGGCTGGACTCCAGGCCAAAAATCTCACTTCCAGACTGCGATTCGATTGGCTGCCAGGTGCTTCGCATGGCGCACTGGCTCGCGCCTTCTACCTGAAAGACACCTACGACTGGCTTTTTGCGCACACGCTCAACGATGAGGACCGTCCAGTGGAAGAATACATCAGCATCGACAACGCCATCCTTCAATTGGCCTACGGTGAACTCCGCGAGCTCCGCAACCTCGTAGGCGAAGAAGACTAACTATGCGAAGTGTTGGTGTGCTTTTTGTAATTACTTAATAATGAGTAAATACTGCGTTGTAATCGGTGTTTTTGTGGTAAATCAATCGGTGTTTTTGTGGTGCTGGTGTGTGATTAGTGGAGGAGGGTGTAGATGAGGTAGCCGAGGAGGATGAGGAAGAGGAGTGAGGGGAGACTGCAGGTGCAAGAACGCACTTTGGGCATCTCGCCGTTTTCCTGGGCTTGGCGCATCTTCTCGAGCAGGTTTTTCTGAATTTGGTCGGTCTCGTAGGTGCGGTTCATGCCCGATGGCAATCCTTCGTTGTGTGAAATCAATATTTTTCTGGGTCCACCGGTGAATGGGCCTACCACGCCACGTTGCTCCAGTTCGTTCATCAGTTGAGAGGCTTCTTGGTCATCAATTTGAAAATAACGCATGAGCATGGGCACCGATATGGCGTTGCATGTAGCAATATATTCCACAGCCGCATCGTAGAGAGCGGGCTTATCGTCGTCGATGATGTTCTCTTGCGAGAATGGTGGGGGAGTGTCGTCGTTGGTGTCGACGAGTTCAAACGACTGTTCCTCGGTAGGAATGTACAGAAAGTCGCCATCGGCTTTCAATACCGACTGGCAAGAAGCGCACACGATGGAATTTCCCATCGCAGTAAGGGCTTGTTCGTCGACTGATATCTCGTTGCCGCATTTTGGGCAGATGTATTTCTTTATAGCCATAAAAATCTTTACAATTTATCAAATAACAATCCGAAAAGTGCATAGAGCACGAAGAATCCTGCAGTGATAGCGCAAGTGATAAGCAAGCAACCGACTTTCGACATCGGTTTTGACTCGTCTTTTGCTTTGCTCGTTTTCTTTTTTGGTGCAGTGCGCGCAACGGGCTTCGTAGCTGGTTTTGTGGCTGGTCGGCGTGGTGTGCGCACCGGTGGTGGCGTGGTCGATTCAGAGAAACTGATTACGCGTCGACCGCTGGTGCTTGCCGCACGCTGTCCGCAACTTGGACAAGTAGAGCGACCAGCAGGAATGGTGGCACCGCACTTGTTGCAGAAGCGCGCGGGTGAGGTGCTATGGCGCGCGGCTGGCACTTTTGGCGGCTGCTCTGATGCCGGCGCTTTCCGCGTGGCCGACGCCGTTTTCTGCCGGCGTGCAGGCATTGGTGGCGGCGTGTCGTCGTCATCGTCGTCATCGTCGTTTGAGATGGGCATCTGGAATGTGGTGAGGCATTTCGGACATACCACAGTGCCACCCTGTCGGCGGATTTCATCAGCCGATACGTCGTTGTTGCGTCCGCATTTTGGGCAATAGCATTTCATCGTGGAAGAGCGCTATATGTGGGTTGTTTTTTATTCGTAGTGGATGGTGGCTTGGGTGGTGATTTTCCACTGGCGTCCTTCTTTTACGGCACGGCCAGGCGCATCGGTGACGATGCGTGTTTTGCCAGCGGAAATCTGGATGTCGCGACCAGTGCAAGCACGGGTGAGGTTTTCGGTTGGCATCATCAGTGCCAACTGATGCACACCTGCGTCGCTGATTACCTCAAAAGTGCCAGTGTTGCCATCGGCGGTTGTGAGCACGAAAATGCTGTTTCCAGGCTCCATGTGAGCCGATGCCGCCATAAAGTAGCCGCTATCATCTGGGCGTGAGAGAAACACCTTGCTTGGTGCGGCAGCCTTCTGTGGCTGCGCCGATGTTGTGCGAGGCGCCGACATTTGCTGTGGAGCCACTCTTGTTGCTCTGTCTTTAGCATCCTCCAAAGCTGCAATACGTGCTTCTGCAAGGCGGAGTTGCTGGTCGAACTCCTCATTACGCTTTTGCAGAGCTGTTTTAAACGCTTCAAACTCGTGGTCTTTTTCGGTCTGTTTTTTTATGGCGTCTCGTTTTACGAAATGTGCGTAAATGATGGCCAATAAAGCGATTAGTAGAGCCGCCGATGCCGCCAAGATGGGCAAATTGCTCTTGTCGTCAGGCTGCACTGTGGGCTTCGCTATTTCTGCCGGCACATCTTCGCTCATGTTGGTGATAGCCTTGTTTTCGGTGCTGTCGATGGCTTGCATCACCGAAGAGTCGGTAGGTGCTTGACTCCAAGCAGCGAAAGGTAGGCTTGCCGCTACCAAAAGAGCAAATAGTATCTTTTTCATAATCAATGGTTTTGAATTTGAATGAAATTAACTTTTGGCAATCACTTCGTTGCAGAGGTTTTTGAGCAAGTTGTAGCGAATCACGCCAATCACCGGATAGAAGAAAGGCACATCTTCAACCACTGCTCCAGACTCGTAACGGCCTTGCAAATAGCTGTTGATGCCGGCAATGAGGTAGTTGGCCACATTGTCGTCGACCACCGACTTGAAGACGTTGAACACCTTGTTGTCGACACCGAGTTCGTCGCGCATCACAGGGTCGCAGAGGTCGATGAAGAACTGGTTGAATCGCTTCACTTCGTCTACAATCTTGTCGCGCACAGCCAGGTCGTTTACCTTGTCGATAGTAAGCTGTTCCTCGTCAATCATCGAGTAGCAATACTTCATTGCATTCACATTGCGAGGGCGCATCATGTCGATGAGTGCACTCATTTCTGGTGTGGTGTGGCTTTCAAGACGCTCGTTTTCGAGGCGCACACCACCGCGGCAAGTGATTTGCTTCGGGCAGTCGCGCTCAACCTTGATGCTGAATGGCTCGGTGTAGGTTTCGCCGAACACACGCTCAATGATGGTCTGGGTGAGTTCAGTCACCAGTTCTCGGCTGCCGAGAATGTTGAGAATCTTCGACCCGGTGCCGCTGAAATAGATTTGCTTAGGCTTAACGAAGTTGCGGTGCTTCATAGAGGAAGCGATATAGTAGATAAGTGCGCTATAGAAATACACGAACACCAGTTTGCGTTGGTCGTCGCCACGTAATAGCGCATTGTAACTATAGAGGTTGCGGTCCATTGGAGGAAGGTCGCGCAGTTGCTCCACATTTTCGATAGAGAACAGGAATGCGTTGATGTCTTCGCTACGTTTGCTCGTCATGATGGTGTTCATGATGCTGTTGAGGTAGGTGACATCGGGATTGCGCATCACCAGTTTGCGGAAATATTCGGTGTAGTGCTGCAACAGCGGGCTGTTGTCGGCATCGTGGGCCGTGAAGGCATCGCCAAAGATGGCGTTACCAGCAAAGCGGAACGATGAAATGGCCACAGGCACCGTTTTCTGCTGGTCGGCGCTGGTCTGGTAGATGACCGTGTCGCTCGTGCCGCCACCGATGTCGACCGACACATAACTGCTGCCCGCCACATCTGCGCCCTTGTAGTAGAATGCAGGGGCGATAGATTCGGGATACACATGCAGATTGCTGTCGATGTCGCCACCGATATAGGTGTTGTAGAGTTCTTCCCAAGCTGTTTCAAGACGCGAACGGTCTGCACCACCCATGCTCACTGGGTAGAAATACACGATGCGCACCTTGTCGAGGTCGGCATTTTCAAGCAGAGCCTTCGCCTTGATGAGCAGCATGATTTCGCGCAAGAATTCCTTGGAGAGCGTATTGTCGCCCATCCACTTGAGGTTGGTGGCCACTTCGTAGCCATCGAAGTATTGACGCTCATAGAGGAATGGGATGTTGATGTCGCTAAAGAGGTTTGTGCCGCCAGCCGAGCCACGGTTGTTGGCAAGGGCGGTGCGCAATGGGAAACCATACACATCGTCGATTTCGCGAGGCAGGAACTCAATGCGCTGGAGCTGGTCGGCAATGAGAAGTGAATCTTTCTTCAGCAGCGAAGCAATGAGCGTTTGTTCTCGGTGGTCGTCGAATTTCAGCGGTTGTGACTCCTGTCCGCGCTCAGCCCATTCCACATGGCTGTTGGTGGTGCCGAAGTCGACTGCGAAAATCAGTTCCTTGGCGCTTGGTGCGTAAGGTTTCCATTGTGGCACGATGATGCCCTGGAAAGTACCCAACTCGTTGGTCACGCTGGCTTCGATGTAGTCGAAGTCGCCTTGCACATCGTAGTAGGTGGTGGTGTAGCTCAAGCGTGTGCGAGGTTGCTCGCTCACCTTCAGCATATCGGCCCCAGTACCGTCGGACAGGAACCGGAGACTGCCGCCGCCATTGATGACGTAGGTGAAGAGTTGCACCTTGTAGGCATCGGCACGGCCTGTGCGCACGAATGGGAAAATGCTGGTGCTGAGTTGCACACCGCTGATAATGCGTCCCATGCCCATTCGCTCGTTGAATTGCCAAGAGGCATCGTCGATAGGAATGTAGGTGCGCGACAGCTCGATAAAACGCTTCTTCACCGGAATGCGCAGTGTGACGGTCACGCTACCTGCCCCAGTTTCCACAATGTCGATGAAATTGCGGCCCAAGATGTGGCTTGAGAGGTCGGAAGCGTTGAAGTATTTGAAGAATGCAGGCTTCAGCGGCAAAAGATAGCTTGATGTGCTGCCGTTGGCTGTGCGCACGATGTTGCCGTCGAAGTAGTGGTTATCGTCGATAGTTCCACCGAGACGGATAATGTTTTCGGTGAAGAAATCGGCAGTGGTGAGGAATGGGTAGAGGATGCTTGTGTCGGGCAAGTGACGCTCGTCGACAGGCACCCCGTCGGCATATACCTCGGTGGCGCTATCCCATTCGCGGTTGATATAGGTGTAGTGGTCCACAGTGCCGTTGAAATTGTTGCGAAGCACCAGCGGGAGTAATTCGCCCTCTGCCTGCTCGCGAGTAGGCGCAATCACGAAGTCGCTGGTTGCGGCGCTGGTGGTTACATCCACCATCTTCTTCCGATAGAGTGGGGCGCTGAGCACACTCACAGCGTTTTCGCCGGCAAATGGTGTGAACTGCATGTCGAGCATTTGTCGAACCACAGGCTCGCGGTCGGCTTGGAGCGCAGTGGGGTTGGGGATGACGGCGATGATGCGGTTGTAGAGTTCAGGCTTGTGGCGCTGGATGAGCATCAGGTTGTTGACCATATACTGATAGACATTACTCAACGAGCGACGCAGCGAAGTGTGTGCATTAAACAAGAGGAACAGGTGATAAATAAACTCATCATCGCGTTGCCAAAGGTCGCGAATCTGACCGAAAAGTTTCACGTTTGGCTCCACATTCACCGATTCAACAGTTTCCACATTGGGAGCCGCCATCGTGAATGATGAAGGGCTGGTGGCACCAATCACCTGATTGTTGAGCAGAAGGATGTACCAGTCTTGGAGTTGTTCAAAATTGTAGACACGGTCGGCTTGGAGAAAGAGTTCGAGGGTTTCGCCAAACAGACGGTGCTCGGGCGAAGCTTTCAATCGCTCGAGTTCGGCAGTCTTGTTCCATCGCACGATGTGCAACTGGTCGCGGTGGTTCTCGTATTCAAAGAAAAGTTGAGCCACATCGAGAGCGTTGCTCACCATGATTTGCTCGCTGGCGATGCCAGCCATGCCTTGAGGCGTGGGTTGCAAGTGCTCAAACGCATTTTTCACGAGGTCGAGTTGTGCAAATGGGCTTGGTATAGCCGTGCGTGGGTTGCGCGAAAGACCTCCGTTCGGGTCCTTGATTTGGCGGATGTCGTCGTCGCTATATGGCTCCACTGCAATCCAGTCTTCCGAACTGGTCTTTGTGGTCTTGTTGTTGTAAGAAAGAATCTTGCTCATGGTGTGTGAGGCTTAATTGATGTTTTCGTATTTGTCGTCGAGAATGTTGCCTGCGGCCTGGTTGAAGAGGTCGAGCAACTTGTATTCCACAGTGCGGTCGCTGTATTTCTTGTTGTCGCGACTCAATTTGTTGAGCTCGGCGTTAAATGAATTGGCATCCACGTTCTTACGACCGAAGAAGCCCTTTTTGGTAACCACATTGTGGATGATGTTTGCCAAGTTGTTTTCGCCCACGTTGAAGAGTTCCACATGGCGCAGATTGCCGTGCATTTCGGTAAGCCACTCGGTGTAGAAGTCAAAGAACTGGTCCACGAGTGTGCGGTAGAATTGCGTGGTGGTGAACTCGCTGCGAATCTTGGGCTCGTCTTGCGTGTAGCCTTGTCCGATGATAGCCTTCAGTGCGGTGCGCATGTAGATGAACAGCATGTGGAATTTTACCATCGGGCGATAGATGAGGCGACGAGTCTCCTGGCCGAAGGTGGTGAAGTCTACGTCGAGCAAATCCTTGTCAAGGCCGTACTCAAATGCCTTGGTGGGGTGGAAACCGCCCATGCCATCGAGGAATTGCTTCTCGTCCATTCCTGCAAACTTCAGCACTGCCATTGCGCCAACCATTTCCACCAAGTGGGCAGGGTTGTGCTGGTCGCGAATGTTGCCTGGGTCGTAGTCGTAGGGAATCGACGAAGTTTGGTCGCCGAGGTAGAAGATGGCATTCACGCTGCGGTCGGCTTCGCCGGTGAGCGTTTCGTTGTAGTATTGTAGTGCGCTTTGCGTTTTCACCACGAAGTCGGCCTTGTCGATACTCTTGCCCTGGCTGTTGTTGAGGTTGAAGTAGGGGAGCACGGTTAGGCCGCCGATGGGCGCTTGGCGCAAGAAATTCTTGTTACTTACATCAAGGTTGTGGGCTTGGCGGATATTTTTCACCAAAATGGGGAAGCCTGCAGCGCCGGTGCCACCGAAAATGCTGCTGATGAAAAATATGCGGTCGCCCTCGCCAAACACATTGGCAAAAGCCTTGAACTCTTCGCTGTCCTTAATCATGTTGAGTGCCACAGAACCAATGTTAGGCGACCCAACGAAACCGATGTTCATCTTGTTTTCAAGTTGGTAGTCGGCAAAAAGGAGCGAAGTGAGCGCCTGGTTGGGCTCGTTCATGGTGTCGTAGTTGATAAACTGGCGGAACTTGGTCTGCCCCACAGCCTCCATGTTGAAGATGAAGGTGTCGTTGATAGGCGTAGCCGTCATGCCCATGATAGAGCGGAGCGTGCTGATTTTTGTTGCAAAGAATCCGTCGCCATTCACTTCGCGTCCGTAGAGCTTTTCGCGAATGGTGCAGTATTCTGTGAGCATCTGCTCGGTGCGTTTGAGATCTTCGTTGCTCTTGTGAGGGTCGATGATGATAGGCACCAGTTCCAGGTTCTGGATGGGTCGGCCGTCTTCGTCGAGAGGCTTGACGCCTGCCGCCGAGAGCATGATGAGCGACTTGAGCACTCTTGAGCCTGTGCCGCCGATAGCGAAAATGAATAATCTCATGATGATATGTGTGATTAATAGAGGTTAGTTACTGTGGGAATGGAGTGTGACGGCAGTTGGTGCTCCACCAGCGGATGGAGAACGATGCCACCACATAGAGAAGTGCAGTGAAAATCATGTTCACGCCTTCAAACGAAACCATTTCGGCTGCGTAGGAATAGTTCTCTGAATCGAAAATGCTTGAATTCACGAAATAGCATACGATAGGCGCCAAGAGCGTGACAATGGCGAGAATCGCCAGCCAGTGCCACCAGCGCGAGAATCGCACCGAGTTGATTGCATAATAGAAGATGCCTGCAGCGCCCCATGCCATGGCTGCAGTGATGAGGCCTACAATGCCATAGATGCCAGTGTTGTACATGGCGTCGCTAAAGCCGGGTGCTTGGAAGAGCCCTTCGTACACTTCTACACGGAAAACCCAGAAAAGCACTGTGGCCACGATGCCCGTGATGAGATAAATTCCTTTTTTGTCCATATTGTCTTGTGGTTATTTTTCGAGTTTGATAGTCATAGTGGTGTAGTTGGATTGCGATGCCGAGAATGCGTCGTAGATGCCGCGAAGGAAACGCTCAAGGCCGAAGGTGGTGTTGGCGAAACCAGTAGCAGATGCGCTGGAGTCGTCGCGGCTGGTGGCTTGCTCAATCCATGCAGGGAAATCGTTGCGCAAATTCACGGTGATTTCGTCTTTAGCGGTGCCGAGTTTGCCAGTGAAGGTGAGGACATGGGTCATACCCTCGAGATAAGCCTTGTTGTTGCCTGTGATGGCAGAAGGGTCGATTTTCTCAACTTTCACAGTGAAGCCGTTTTGCGACTGAAGGGTGAAGTTGGAAGGGTTGCTGAGGAATGCGTCATCTTTCTGCAAGCCATTGAAGTTGACTGCTACGCTGAATGCGAGGATGCCAGTTTCGCGGTCGGCTTCACAATTGGTAATCAAGCCCTTCTGGTCGCGACTTTCGCGGCAACGACCAGCGTTGTTGTTCCACACGGGCACCAATTTATAGTCGAGCGTGGTGTTGGCTTGATTGAATCGGTAACTGTTGATTGTGCCCGAAAGATTCAGGAAGTTGGCGAATCGGTTGTCTTTAGCCATGCGGTCGATGGTTGAAGCGTCGGCGATGATGATGGCGTAGAACAGGCGCTGTCCTTTATATTGGAACGGCTGCCCATTGTAGGGATAGTATTGACCGTCGTAGTCGCCACGGAGCTGATTCACGATGATGGATTTGCCCTTATACTTGGTGAAGATGGAGGTGGCAAGGCTGTTTTCTTCGTTGAAAATCTTGTCCACGCTCACACCTGCGGTGTTCTTGGGCGAATAGATGAGGTCGGTGATGAGCACTGCCACATTTCCGGGTTTCTGCGCTTGGAAAATCTTGTCGAAAATCACCTTGAAATCGGTGTACGACGCATCGCCCACACCCTTTGTGGAAGCATAGATGTCGCGGTCTTGCAAAAACGATTCCACCGTACCGCCATATGGGTAGATGTTGTCGTTCACGATGTTGATGCTTGCATTTTCTCCACCGGGGAAGAAATTGATAAGGTCGTTCACCGCCTTTTTGAGTTGGCCACCGCCCGAAGCTTGGTCGTAAGGCACCATGGAGCCGCTACGTTCGAAATAGATGCTGAGCGAAAGCGATTTTTGGCCGTAGTGCTTGGTGTTCCAGGTCATTGGCGGACGCAGGTTTTGGCCCACTTCGTTAATCATCTGGTCGAGGGCGTCGACATTGATGTTGCCGTCGGCATCCACATAGTCGCTATATTTTTCGGGATTTCCCGTGATGATGTCGCAAATCGCCTCGTAGGCAACTTCTGTGGTGTCGCCTTTGATGAATGCGTCTTTCACTGCTTTCTGCAAAGCGTCTTTACCGCAGCTTGAAAACAGCAGTGTGATGGCGAGCATACTCGCCACAAACAGAGGAGAGAAATTTAATATTTTCTTCATAACTTATCCGAGTTTGCGTAATTAGCTAACAAAGTTAACGACAATGTAGCAATTCTCGTGCCAACTGTAGTTAAAAATAATTAACAACACATTAGTAATTAAGAAATCGGCAAATTGGTTGCCCCTTGTCGTTGAGTTGTTAGACGGTGCAAAGATAGTGCCGTTTCTTTTCATGGCAATAGGTTTTTGGGCATCTTGTATGAAGTGCCCGTTTTCTTGTGCGAAATGCCCATGTTCGCCCGTTTTTAGGGCGGTTGTTGGTGTTGTGATTGTGCTGTTATACGGAAGGCATGGCGGCTATTTGCTTGAAGAGTGCCAATGCTTCGCTCACGGTTTTGATGTTGGAAATCACAAAACTGCATCGGTCGTTCACTTCACGCATCTTGCAGCGGATAGGATCGCTTTGCAAGTACGCCAAGCAGCGTCCGAAGGCGTTGGAGTGGTAGTAGGCGGCATTTTCCTTGCCCACGAAGTAGAGGAAGAGCTTGCCCTGCTTGAGTGCCACTTTCTCCACACCGAGTGTGCGGGCTATGCGGCGCATAGGCACGATGCGAATGAGCTCGGCGGCGATGTCGGGAATCGGGCCGAAGCGGTCGCGCATTCTTGCTTCGAATTCATCCACCTCTTTTTTGGTTTCCATGTTGTCGAGTTCGCGATATAGCGTGATGCGTTCACTCTCCTGCGGTACATAACTTGGAGGGAAGAAAAGTTCGAGGTCGGTGTCGATGTTGCAGTCGTTTACATAAGTGACCTCGTATCCGGAAATCTGCGATTCTTCCGTCTGTTGTTCTTCGAAAGTATCGGCGAATTCCTGCGTTTTCAGTTCAAGCACAGCCTCCTTCAAAATCTTCTGATAGGTTTCGTAACCGAGGTCGGCAATGAAGCCACTTTGCTCAGCTCCGAGGAGGTTGCCGGCGCCACGAATGTCGAGGTCTTGCATGGCGATTTGGATGCCAGAGCCCAAGTCGCTGAAACTTTCAATGGCATTGAGTCGGCGCATAGCCACTGGTGTGAGCGGGCGCTCGGGTGGAATGGTCAGGTAACAGAAAGCCTTGCGGTTGCTGCGACCAACGCGTCCACGCAACTGGTGCAGGTCGCTCAAGCCATAGTTTTGTGCGTTGTTGATGATGATGGTGTTCACATTTGGCATGTCGATTCCGCTTTCTATGATGGTGGTGGCAAGGAGCACATCGTAGTCGTGGTTGGTGAAGTCGATGATGCGCCTTTCCAACTCTTCCGGTCTCATCTGTCCGTGGCCAACCACCACGCGAGCATCAGGCACAAGGCGGTGAATCATATTTTCGAGAATAGGGAGTTGGTCGATGCGGTTGTTGACGAAAAACACTTGGCCGTTGCGAGAAAGTTCGAAGTTGATGGCCTCCATCACAATGTCGTCGTCAAGCGGTTTGACCGATGTGAGAATAGGGTAGCGGTTGGCTGGTGGGGTGGTGATGGCACTCAAATCGCGTGCGCCCATCAGAGAGAACTGCAGGGTGCGAGGGATAGGAGTTGCGCTCATTGTGAGCGTGTCGACATTGGTTTTTATCTGCTTGAGTTTCTCCTTTACGCTCACGCCAAACTTCTGTTCCTCGTCCACAACCAAAAGGCCGAGGTCGCGGAATTTTACGGATTTTCCGATGAGTTTGTGTGTGCCAATGAGAATGTCGATTTTGCCGTCGGCCAAGTCGGCCAGCAATTCTTTCACCTCTTTCGGTTTGCGTGCACGTGTAAGGTAGTCGACCCTTACAGGGAAATCTTTCAGTCGCTCGCTGAAAGTGTTGTAGTGTTGAAAGGCGAGCGCTGTGGTAGGCACAAGCACAGCCACCTGCTTGCCATCGGTTGCAGCCTTGAATGCCGCACGAATGGCGACTTCGGTTTTTCCGAAACCCACATCGCCGCACACCAGACGGTCCATAGGACGGTTGCGCTCCATGTCAGCCTTCACGGCCTGTGTGGCTTTGAGTTGGTCGGGGGTGTCTTCATAGATGAACGACGCTTCCAATTCCTGCTGCAAATAGCCGTCGGGTGAATAGGCGAAACCTTCAGACTCACGGCGTTTGGCGTAGAGTTTTATCAAGTCGCGGGCAATGTCTTTGAGCTTGCTCTTGGTGCGGTTCTTGATTTTATTCCATGCTCCACCGCCGAGTTTGCTCAATTTGGGTTCAACGCCCTCCTTGCCACGGTATTTTGAAAGCTTGTGCAGTGCGTGGATAGAGCAGAAAATGATGTCGCCATTCTGATAGATGAGTTTTATCATCTCTTGCAGTGTGCCGTTGGCACGGTTGCGCACCAGTCCGCCAAACTTGCCGATGCCGTGGTCTTCGTGCACGATGTAGTCGCCCACTTCGATTTGATTCAGTTCCTTAAGCGACAAGGCGAGCTTTCCCGAGCGGGCGCGTTCGCTCTTGAGGCTATAGCGGTGGAAGCGGTCGAAAATCTGGTGGTCGGTAAACACACAAATCTTCTGCTCGTCGTCGACGAAGCCCTCGTGGATAGTGCTACTTACGGGGATAAACGGGATGTCGTCGTTGCGGTCGTCGAAAATCACGCGAAGGCGCGCTGTTTGCTTCTCGCTGTCGCTGAGAATGTAGATTTTGTAGCCTTTAGCGACAAAATCTTTAAACGAGCCACTGATGAGGTCAAAATTCTTGTGGTAGATGCCTTGCGGAGTGAAAGAAAAAGAAATGCGTGCATCGTAGGTGTCGTTGTTTTCGGATGTGTGGAACTCAAGGCGTCGGAAATTGCCAAAATCTGCGATGAATTGGGCGAAATCAACGATTTTATCCAATGCGTTGGAATCGCAGTTTTCCGACACCAAAGCACTCGACGACATGCTCTCTTCGCCGATGGCTTTGATGCGTGTAATGAGCCATTCCGAGTTGCGGCAAATGAGCCATGTTTCGGGTTGGATGTAGCCCAAGAGCGAGGTGCCCACGCTTGCCGCCTCGGCATTGTTGTTGAGAATGGAAATACTTTGCAGTTTCTCTGCACTGAGTTGCGTTTCCACATTGAAAGTGCGAATACTGTCGATTTCATCGCCGAAAAAGTCGATGCGGTAAGGCAGTTCGTTGCTGTAGGAAAACACATCGAGGATAGAGCCGCGGATGGAAAATTGGCCGGGCTCATACACGTAGTCCACCATTTGGAAACCAAAGTCGCGTAGTCGTGCGCTGGTGTTGATTAAGTCCACTTCCGCACCCACAGTGAGCGAGATGGTGCTATCGTCGATCACCTCCTTGGCAGCCACTTTCTCGGCAAGTGCTTCAGGATAGGTGACCACGCACTGAAGGTTGGGATTGCCATACCATTGGTTGAGCACCTCGGTGCGGAGAATCTCGCTCGGTGCGTCAATCTGCCCATATTTGATGTCGCGTTTGTAGCCCGATGGGAAGATGAGTGTGGAGTCCTCGCCATTGATTTGGCAGAGGTCGTTGTAGATGTAGCCCGCCTCATCAAGGTCGTTGGCAATAATCAGATATGGCGCATCGAGTTTTGGGAGGCGTGCAAATAGCATGGCGGCCGACGAACCGGCAAGTCCATCAACCGAAACAACACGATTACGCTTCGCAGTTAACAATTTCTTGATAGCTGCGAGGCGAGTCTTGTTGTTGAAAATATTACATAATTCTCTTATTTCCACAACAGTATGTTTTGTTAGAAGTTAGAAATTAGAGCACATTGGCTTTTTTCTAACATCTAAATTCTATTTCTTCTTTTTTGCTTTCTTTTCGTTCAGGTGAAGAATGCGTTCGTATTCACCGGGTTTGTTGAACATAGCCACGGCATCTTCCATTGCCTTGTGGAACTTCAGCTCGTTTTCACATTCACCAGCATCGTAGTAGTAACGCTTGATGATTTCAGCAGAGAGTTGGCGGCTAATTTCTTTGCGGTTGCGGTCGAGGTCGTGGTTTAAGTCATGCTTCAGCATCTTTTCCAACTTCTCGAATTCTGTCTTCACCGAGTCGGTCATATAGCCTTCTGTTTCGGCGGTTTTACGCAAAAGCGAAACGCCGGTTTCGCACACCTTGTCGTATTCGAATTTGCTCGGGTCGATAAATTTCTTGAAATCCTCGAAAATTTCGTCGGTGATTTCAAATTCGCCAGCGGGCACGATAGTAGGGTGCTCGGCAGCGTACTTTGTGGCATAGTCGAACGCCCACTGGTCGCGCACGATGTTGTAAACCAGTCGGTTGGCGTCGGGGTAAGTAACCTTGATGTCAGGGGTGATGCCACCACCATCGCGCACTTCGCGGCCGTGTGCCGTGTAGAACACATTGCACAGGCTGTCGGGCTTATGCTTCGCTGTTCCGTCGGGGTTGCGCTGGCTATAGTCGATTTCCTGAATGAGTCGGCCGCTTGGAATGTAGTATTTTGCGATGGTGAGTTTCAACAGACTGTTGAAAGGGAGTGGACGAGTGGTCTGCACAAGTCCTTTGCCAAACGAGCGGCTGCCGATAATCACGGCGCGGTCGAGGTCCTGGAGAGCACCAGCTGTGATTTCACTTGCCGAAGCCGAGCCCCCATCAATGAGCACTGCCAGCGGCATGTCGGGCATGATGGGCTGTTCGGGAGTTTTGTACACGCGGAAATCCTTGGTGGTGCGGCCCTTGGTTGTGAGCACTTCAGTGCCCTTCGGCAAGAAGAAACCGAGGATTTTGATGGCTTCGTCGACCAGGCCACCGCCATTGCCACAAAGGTCGAGCACCACGCCCTTCACTGCAGGGTTGGCCTTGAATTCGAGCAATGCCTTCTTGACACCCTCGGCTGAATGCTCGTTATAGGTGTTGAGCGCGATATAGCCAAGGTTGTCTTTGGTCACACCATAATAGGTGACAGGGTTGAGTTTGATTTTTTCGCGAGTGAAAGTGAACGACAAGATGCTGTCGGCCACATAAGGGCGCTTTACAGTCACTTTGATTTGCGTGTTGGCTTGGCCTTTCAGGCGCTTGCTCACCTGGTCGCTCTTCCATGTAGACACACTGTCGTTGTCAATCATGATAATCTGGTCGCCGCATTTCAGTCCGGCACGGGCTGCTGGACTTCCAGCATACGGGCCAGAAATGAACACGCCGCCGGTTTTGCGCTGCATGATATATGAACCGATGCCACCGTATTCACCGGTGCTGATGACCATGAAGTCGTCTTGACCATCGTCGGTGATATATTCAGTGTAGGGGTCGATTTCGTCGAGCATGGCATTGATAGCCGTTTCGATGTGTTTTTTAGCATCGAGAGTGTCGACATAGAAAGTGTTCAATTCCTTATATAAAGAGTTGAAGATATCAAGATTTCGGATAACTGCCGCTTCGCTGTTGTCCTTAACAGTCTCTTTGTCGTTTTTCCCTTCGCTGAAAGCCATCGGAGCAAACAATGTTGCCGCCAAAGCACATATCGCGAGATTTCTGATTTTTTTTCTTGTCATGTGTTTTGTGAATTATTCTGCTAAAGTACTACATATTGCCGAATTATTAGGGCTGTTAATGGCGAAAAAACTATAAATTGCGTTTTTTTAGTAAGTTTTTTTCAAAAAATATTGCATAATTCAAAAATTGCGACTACTTTTGCATCGCAATTCTCGGAGAGACCGGTTTTCTGGGTTTTGCAACTGCTTCAATAGCTCAGTTGGTTAGAGCACCTGACTGTTAATCAGGGGGTCGTTGGTTCAAGTCCATCTTGAAGCGCATAGTCCAGGGATATGGACTTTAAACCTGATATCCCACACTGCTTCAATAGCTCAGTTGGTTAGAGCACCTGACTGTTAATCAGGGGGTCGTTGGTTCAAGTCCATCTTGAAGCGCTAAACAAGGAGTCGCGAGAAGGTGGCTCCTTTTTTTTATATATGTGATTTGTAAGATTAGTTAGCATTAGAGAAGGGGGTGTCTCCTGCGTGAGACTCGTTACTGAAATTCAAATTGTTTACTATTATCCTAAATTCAGTTTTTTAATTCATTATTTTTTTATTTACATGAAAATGAACAGACTTTTTCATTTCGTGTTTGCAGCCGCAATGCTGATGGTGACTCAGAACGCGATGGCACAAGATGTGACCACAGTGTTTGAAGAATCATTTGCTGCATTCACAGACGGGAGCGAAGAACTTCCCGCAACTACCGACATTTCATTGGGCGTTACAAACAAGTTGGGCACCAACCTTCCTGGTTGGAGCGGCCGTTATGTGTATGAAGCAGGCGGTATGCTCAAACTTGGCGATGGCGGCAATTTGCAAACAGCTCGTTATGATATGAAGGCCAACAAGGGCGTGGTTAAGATATCGATGCGTGTTCGTGCGCTTGACGATTTTGGCGCAATGTTCAACATCGCAGTGAACTACAGCACCAAGGTGACCGACTATGTGTTCGACAACGCATGGCACGAAGTGAGTTATGTGGTGACAGGTGCGAGCACAACCAGCACCACTTATTTGAAGATTACCGCAGCTATGGCTGCTAATGGCTTGCTTATCGACGATTTGAAGGTGCAGCAGAGCGATTCTTTCTACCCAGCTCCAGTGGCAAAGCAACCTACCCAGGCCGATGGCACATCGTTCACCGCAAAGTGGGATTACATTTCAGGCTCAACTGGCTACTACCTTGATGTTTACACCAAGGATGCTGCTGGCGCTCCAGTGTATGCTCTTCAAAATCTGTTTGTGTCGGGCGCCTATTCATCTTCTTACAAGGTGACAAATCTCGACCCCGCTCAAACCTACTTCTTTGTGGTTCGTGCAACTAATGGCACCGCTACATCTGAAAACTCCAACGAAATTCAGGTGGTGAAGGTGATTGCATCGCTTGATGCTCCAGAAGCATTGCCTGCAAGTAATGTGACAGAAGGCGGATTCACCGCCAACTGGAATGCTGTGGAAAATGCAGAAGGATATAGCCTTGCCGTTCAGAAGGTGGAAACTCTGAAAGAAGACAAGACTGTGGTTGTGGCTTCTGAAGACTTTGCTGGCATTACCGAAGGCAGCGTGTCGGCTCCTGGCTATCCATCACTTAGCGAATATCTCGACAAGTACACCAACGAAAGTGGCTGGTATGCTTATGCACACCTCTATGCTGCAGGCATGGTTGGTTTGTCGCCATTCTCATCGACTCCAGCTTCGCTCACTTCACCAATGAAGAACCTCCAAAGCAATGGCGGTAAGTTTACCGTGAAGGTTCGCATGGGTGCTACACAATATGGTAGTTATGTGGCAGGCGACGTGGTGACCGTTAATGTGTTCAACGGTGAAAATGTTGTAGAAACCAAGGAAGTGACCCTCGCAGAAGGTCTTCAAGACTACACTTTGGAATTCGCCAATGGTAATGCCATGACTTTCGTGGAATTCAGTTACCCAGGCACTACCAACCGTGTGTGGATTGACAATGTGGAAATTTCGCAAGACAAGAAGGCTGGCGAACAAATTGAAAGCCTTGTAGGCTCTTTCGACGCAGGTAACAACCTGTCATATGAACTGCAACTTCCATTTGCAGAAGGCGTAAGTTATCGTTATGGCGTGACTGCTTATGTCACTACCGTTGTGGGTGGTGAAATTGATGTGCTCAATAGCGCAGTTTCAAACATCGTGGATGTGACTTACAGCGAACCAACTTCTGTGAATGATGTTAACGCAACTAAGGCTGTGAAGAGTGTTCGCTATTTCGACCTCGCAGGCCGTGCACTTGCGCAACCAGCCGACGGCGTAAGCATCAAAGTTGTGACTTACACCGATGGCACTGTTTCTTCAGCAAAGGTGATGAAATAAGCATCAACAAGAATTAGCCAGGTAATCTGGCCGCTCATAGCCTCCGCTCTAATTTGTTTGGGCGGAGGTTTTTTATGCTGGCGGGCTGGTGTTGGGAAAATGCGGAACAATCGGTGGATTTTGGGTGTTTCTGACGGAATAATCGTGGAAAATCCGCATAGTGGACAGGGGTTTGGGAGAAAAGGAAAAGAGATGGCGCTGCTGCCGTTGTCGCGGACTTTCAGCCCGCAGATATAGAGTGGCCTGTCTGTTCCCCGGCCTCGCTTTGCTACGACCGGGGTTATCGTTCGCTTTCGCTCACATATCGGGCTTTCAGCCCTTGCTTCGGTAGCACCAAACCACGCGTGCCTCGCTGAAATTTCAGTATATTGTGGTTGTGTCATAATGCGGAATTTGGGCGTTTTGTAGGGAAGCTCGGTTTGAACGTCCGTATATCAAAACCATTGGAATTCAATATATTATGTATCGGACGCTTGAGCCAAGCGTCCCTACAACATATCTTCGTATTTCGACAATTGTCAATTTTGACACAGCATCCCACATGGCCTTGATTTGATACAGCTATATGTAAAAAAAGTGAGCACCCTGCGCTTTTGTGTTGCAGAGTGCTCTTTATGTTTGGGTAATGTATGACTTTCGTGATTATGCCCAGTTGAGGCGTTTCATCTTGTTGAGCCATTCAATGGGCGAGATTCCTTCTTGCATTTTGAATGCTTTTGTGAAATTGGCAAGATTGGCAAATCCGCTATCTTCTGCAATGGTTTGAATCGACAGTTCGGGATGTGAAAGCATTTGTCGTTTAGCTTCTTCAATACGAAGAATTGGGAGCCATTTTCTGAAGCAGCTGGCTTGTGTGTTGTTTTGTATGTAGGTGTTCAGCGCTGTGGCAGTAATGCCCATCTGGTGAAGTGCGGTGCCAATGATGATGTTAGGATTGGTGTAGTGGCGCTCTTCCAGCCACTGTGTCACTTTCTGTCCTGTGTTGTCGGAGAAGTAATTGTATGGCTCCATCTCGATGATGGCGGCTTCCTGAATTTCATCGTTTACCTCAATCACTTCGTCCATATCGTTTCCATAACGGCAGAATTGGCCAGTAAACCAGCTGAGAGTGCCGAATACGGCCAGTCCGTAAGTGGCGTTGAGTATCAGCGAACTCGACACGCCCACCCATGGCGAAAGTATCGACAATAAGACTGCGCAATACATGGCTCGTGCTGTGTAGCGGAGTGTTTCGTGTCGGCCTTGTAGTTCTTCGTCGGTGAGACTTATGTCTGTTTTGCGAATTTCGCGGTGCAGGACATAGGATACTTCAATGATGTTGAAGAAGAGCGAAATTGCGATGAGGAATGTGACGGTGGAAAAAGGCTTTTCGTCGTTGATAAGCGAATTGGTGGCTAATCCATAGCCGAAGAGAACGAGGCTGAACACTATAAAGATGGTGGCTCTTTTCACGAGAATCTTCATTCTGCGGCCAGCTCGGAGGAGGTGGATTGTTCCAAGGTTGAAGCAGTGGATGATGAACACAAAAAACATGAGGTTGATAATCCACGCCAAAGTGGCGCTCTGCTCGCGGAAGTGGCCGAAATATTGCACCAGGTTATGAATGCCCAAAAGGAGGCAGCCAGAGCAAAACATCCATCGTGCATGGTTGTAGACTCGTGATTGAATTTTTCCACGATTGACAAAGGCAAGAGTGAAAGCAAGAGCAATCATTACTGCTGCACCCAAAAATCGGGTTCCTGTTATGAAATCTTGTCCCATAATATAGGGTTTTAAAGTTTAGTGTTAGCCTTTTTTAATAATAGATTCTCTCCGGATTTTGTGGGGTGAATCTGTTATTGAGTTTTTTCTGCTGCAAAATTAAGACAAAATTATGAAATGGAAATAGGTGTTTGTTAATTGGATATATTTGGATGAAAAACGCCTTGTGGCAGACGGGTGTGGCGTTTTGCATAGTGGTGAAATTTTACTAACTTTGATGACTGAAAAAATACTATTTTACATGAAACGAATGATGGCATTGCTGGTATTGACTTGTGCTGTGTGCACGGCGTTTGGCCAGCGTATTTTTAGTGTGGAGACCTGTCCGGCAGAAGATGCCTCGAAGGCGATGAATGTGAGTTGGGCCACTCCAGAAGATGTGACCGACTCATATGTGATTTACACCGAAGCCAGCGACAAACTGTGGCGTAATGCACGCCGCACCGCCGAGGTGGATATGCACTTGTGCACTACTTTCGACAGTTTGTTCAGCAAAACTCCCCAAAACGAGGACTTCTACGAGCGTTGGAGATTCAATAAATGTGGAGCAACTCTTTCAAAACTCAAACGCGACACTGAATATATGTATCGTGTGGTGGCTGGCGACGAGCAAACACCCATTTATCGCTTCAAGACCGCCGGCGCAAAGAATTGGAGCGCATGCATCATTGCCGACTTCCACCACTATGCACCTGCGCCTGGCCGACTTCGCTCGGCTATGACGATGATCGACACCATTTGCCGCAAGGACCCTTCACTCGACTGGGTGCTCCACTTGGGCGATGTGATAGCTTGGGGTGGCAGTTATTCGTTCTGGAAATCGCTGTATGAAGAGCCCATTTTCCGTAAATATATGTGGGCGGGGCTGAACGGCAACCACGACGATATGAGCCGTAAATATGCAAAATGCACGAACGACTTCTTCCGCAACGCCAATCACTATCCTCGCAACGGCTACGAAGGCGAGGTGGGCGTGTGCTACTATTTCCACTATGGCGATGCGCTATTTGTGATGCTCAACAATGAAGACATGCGTAAGGATGAAGACTTGGCGCGCGCACAGGCTTGGTTCCGCCAAGTGATGGAAAAAGAGCGCAAGAAAGCACGCTATGTGATAGTGTGTGAGCATTATCAATGGTTCTACGGCAACGATGGTAAAACTTCGCACTACGCACGCTGGAACAAACTCTTCGATGAATATGGCGTGGATTTGGCATTAGCGGGCAATAACCACATCTATGTGCGCACCAATGCCCTCTACGACGGCAAGGAGACCGACGGCACCAAGGGTACTGTGTATGTGCAGACTGCCTCAAGCGATGGCGAACGCGGCCAGGGCACGCGCGAATGGACCCTCAACAAAGATATTATCAAGAAAATCTGGACAGAAGGCGAACGCACCGTTTGCGGTATGCACTTCGATGCCAGCCCAAAGCAGCTGACACTCACCCTCTACGACCGCAACGGTCTGCAAATCGACCAAGTGAAAGTGCTCGCCAAAAAGCGCTAATCAAACAATGCTATAAAATATGATGTCCCGAAATGGCGCCAACAGCCATTTCGGGACATTTTTTTGAGATAGTCACTGTGCGGGGTTAGATTAATTTCATGCTGAATTTCACGCTGCCGCCTTTCGTGTTGGTGAATGTGCCACTGTACTCTCCTGTGGAGGGATTGAATGTGCCATCAAAGTTGCCAATGAAATTGCCGGATACATAGGCGTCGATCACGAGTGCGCCAGTCGCTTCATCGTAAGTGTTGAATTTCACGTCGCGGGCGCCGCTGTTCACGATGTATTGTCCGCCATCGGGACCGATTTCAAGCGAGCGATTGCTTTCTCCACCAATTGTGCCAACGAACGTGTAGGATTCTTTTTCGGGGTTGAACGAGGCATTTGAGTTGGCTCCTGGTCGACGGATAGGGTAGTAAGTGATTTGACGTGTTATTTTTTCGCCATCCTGTATTCGTTCAGTCCAGTTGCCGTATTTGTCAAATTTCGTGTAGTTTATTACTGTGGTGTTAGTGGTAGGCTCGCTGCCGAATTCGTCACCTTCTGTGTTCTTCATTTGGCTGATGAGCCCCTTCTTGTCGTAGGTATAGTTGATTTCGCCCCAGTTGCCTTCTGCTCCCCATTCTTCTTTCGCAATGCGATTGCCGTCCCAAGTGAATGTTGTGGCTGATTCCCATCCTTCGATTTCCACGATTTTGCCGCTATCGTCGCGCGTAAATTTTAGTTTCGGATTTTGACCGTCCTCGTATGGGTCGGCAGTGAATGGGTTGTAACCATTCAAGAGGCTGATATGTCCATCTTCGTCGTAAGTGAAAGTGCCCATGTTTGTTTTTAGGGTGTGTACAGGTCCGTGCACTTCGTTGAAGGACAGGTCGTATGTCGTTTTGTTTGCCAGTGCAATGCTATCGCGTTGCCATGTAGTATCTATTTCGGCTTGTGAAACTTCTTCTGACGAATTGCTGGCGTCGGTTTTTTTGTTACACGAAAGCATTATGGAGGATAATGCAGCAGTGAAAGCCACGATTGCGATATATTTCTTCATAATTGTGGGTTTGAGAGATTTATAAATATTGCTATCGCAAATTTAGCAATAATCCCAGAAAGTTCAAAAGGATAAATGGCTATATTTGTTTCTATGGGGGTGAATTGGGCCATCGTTCGCACATATATTGAAATAGAAAAGACGACCCTTAGTGGATCGTCTTCTCTGTAAAAATTGCTATATGTTAATTATAAGGTTATCGGCGTGTTACTTTTGCTTTAGGACAGCCTTCGAACTTCGTGCCTTCAAAATGGCTCTTGTCGAAACTGCTACTAACGCTTACGGTCTTGAGCTTTGGGCAATTCACGAATGCGGTTGTGGAGCATGTTTCTACACCTTGTTCACAATAGACGGTTGTGAGCTCTGGCAAGTAGCTGAAAGCACCAGAAGGAATGTTTTTGATTTGACCAGTAATCTCGATTTTTGTGATGTTGTGGTCGCGGCAAATAGCGTTCTTTTCAAGAGACGTAACTTTGTATTTTTTGCCCTTGTGCTTCACTTCGTCGGGGATAGATACTGTGCCTTTGAGGTTGGCGCTCTGCACACAGCTGGTCACAGCCACTGTGCCAGGATTGCCAGAAGAAGGGTCGGATGTCACTTTGTAGTAGAGTTCGTTGCCTTTGTATTGATAACTGAAAGTGATACCAATCATGCTCTTTTGAGCGAGTGCTGCCGATGCCACGAGCATCGCTGCAAGTAATAAAAGAATCTTTTTCATAATGTCTGATTTTTTATATGTTAATATTAATGGGAAGTTACTTTTCCTTTTCCTTTGTTCACTTCGAAAGTTTTACCTTTGCTCTTCTTTCCCCCACAGCGGATTTCTTTTAATTTTACCTTAATTCCGCAACACTATAGTTTAACATTATTTATAAGTGCCTGAGCAAC
>JAUNNJ010000128.1 GCA_030531495.1 Bacteroidales bacterium | reverse complement strand
GTCGCTTTGCAAGCAAAATCCCACTAAACCCTATAGGTTGCGGATTTGAGGAGAATTATTATTCCTACAAAAAAGGATAATGGCATAACGTCTGATGCACATTTTTAGTACTACTTTTAAGAATGGGGCTTGAAAGCTTCTTCACGAGAACGCTGATTGGGATTTTTGATGCGGAAGCTCTTTTATTTTCATTCGGTAAAGCGGAGAAGGGAGTTGCAGAATACCGCTCCTCCCCTCTTCGGAATTGTAATGTAATTGAATAGACTGTTACTTCAATGTATGGAACGAACTTCCGTCGAAACAGTGGGTGCAAATTTTGCACTTAGGCAAGCCAATAGCCTTCACGATGGTTTCCACTGTAGAGAATTTCAATGATGTGAGGTTAAGGCGGCGAGCAATTTCATCCACCATTCGCTGATATTCCGGAGTGCCTGTGGTGGCATACGCCTCAACATTCTTGTTCATGTCGCCTTCAAAGTCCTGAATCACTCGGCGAGTGATAAGTTCGAGTTCGCTCTTTGAAGCCGAGAAGTTGACAAACGGGCAAGCGTAGATAAGTGGCGGGCAAGCAATACGCATGTGCACTTCTTTCGCACCCTCTTCCATCAGCACAGCGGTATTGTCGCGCAACTGCGTGCCACGCACGATGGAGTCGTCGCAGAAGCAGCATTTTTTGCCTTTGAGCATATCGGAATTTTGAATCAACTTCATCTTTGCCACGAGATTGCGCATCTCCTGGTTGCTTGGCATGAATGAACGAGGCCAAGTGGGGGTGTACTTGGCGATGGTGCGCAAATATGGCACCTTATGACCGTCGGCATACCCCACTGCCATACCAATGCCAGAATCGGGAATACCGCATACGCAGTCCACTTCCTCGTCGTCGGTTTCGCCCATCACGCGGCCACATTCGTTACGCATTAGCTCCACATTCCGACCCTCGTAACTTGAAGTTGGAAAGCCATAGTAAATCCAGAGGAATGAGCAAATCTGCATCTCCTCATTTGGCTTGCGCATCTGAATCATTTCGTCGGCTGTGATGCGCACGATTTCGCCGGGTCCCACATAGTGGATGGTCTTGAATCCCAGATTAGGGAATGCAGTCGACTCAGAAGTGACAGCCATACCTTCTTCGCTCTTCCCGACCACGATTGGGGTGCGTCCCCAACGGTCGCGAGCGGCAATGATGCCATCCTCTGTAAGCAGCAGCATAGAGCACGAACCTTTGATGGAATTAAACACATTTTCAATGCCATCAACGAAGTCTTTGCCCTTAATAATAAGCAAAGCGACGAGTTCTGTGGGGTTGATACGTCCCGACGAGAACTCGCTTAAATGCATATTTTCTGACAGCAATTGCTGTGCCAGCTCTTCTTGATTGTTGATTTTCGCCACCGTAACGAGCGCAAATCGACCCAGGTGTGAATGAATGAGCATTGGCTGCGCATCGGTGTCGCTGATTACGCCAATACCCGAACGACCTTTAAACTTGTCGAGTTCTTTCTCGAATTTGGTTCTGAAATAAGTTTGTTCCAAACTATGGATGGAGCGGAAAAATTCGCCCTCATCGCTAACTGTTGCCATACCAGCTCGGCGAGTACCGAGATGTGACTGGTAATCAGTGCCGTAGAACAGTTCTGCCCTACACTCTCTTTTCTTTAATTTAGTACCGAAGAATCCTCCCATTTCCCTATTAAATATGTAGTTTTCAAAAAACTTTATAAAGTTACAAAGAATTTCTCAAAATGCCTCTACACCCCCGCTCTTTTTTATGTATTTTTTCACTCCACGACAAAAGAAACGGTCGCCGACACCTTTGTGCCAACGACCGCATAATTGAGTTATTCTTTGTCTAAATGCTTAGATAAGCGATTCCACTATTTTCTTCACATCACCACCGAGTTTTTCAGCCTCTTCCATGGTGTGCGCTTCGCTATAGATGCGAATGATAGGTTCGGTGTTGCTCTTACGCAAGTGTGCCCATCCATCTGCAAAATCAATTTTCACACCATCGATGGTAGTGAGTTTTTCATTTGCATAGTGCTTTTCCACTGCAGCAAGAATAGCGTCAACATCCATTTCTGGAGTGAGTTGGAGCTTGGTCTTAGCAATTTCATACTGTGGGTAGGTCTTCTTGAGTTCGCTCACCTTCATTCCGCTTTTTGCAAGCAAAGTAAGGAACATAGCCACGCCCACGAGAGCGTCGCGGCCATAGTGAAGTTCTGGATAGATAACTCCGCCATTGCCTTCACCACCAATCACAGCGCCGATTTCACGCATCAGTGTAGTGGCATTCACTTCGCCCACTGCCGATGCCTCGTAGCGACAACCGTGCTTAGCAGCCACATCGCGCAATGCACGCGACGACGAGAGGTTGCTCACTGCTGGACCAGGAGTTTGAGAAAGGATGTAGTCGGCAATCGACACAAGGGTGTATTCCTCAACAAAGAATTCACCATTTTCCATAATGATAGCCAAGCGGTCAACATCAGGATCGACCACGAAAGCCACATCAGCCTTGCCCTCTTTCATAAACGAACTAACGTCGGTGAGGTTAGCAGGAATTGGTTCTGGAGTGTGGCCGAAATGGCCAGTTGGTTCGCAGAAAAGTTTTTCCACCTTCTTCACTCCGAGGGCTTCAAGCAGCTTAGGAATAGCCACGCCACCGATAGAGTTCACTGCATCAACAGCCACAGTGAAGTTGGCATTTTTGATAGCCTCAACATCCACAAGTTTCAAGTCGAGAACGGCTTGAATGTGACGGTCGAGATAGTCGGTTTTGCTCTCGTGACCGAGAGTATCGACATCTGCATAATCGAAATCTTCTGCTTCTGCAATGCGAAGCACTTCCTTGCCTTCTGCATCGGTAAGGAATTCACCTTTTTCGTTGAGAAGTTTCAAAGCATTCCATTGCTTTGGATTGTGAGAAGCGGTGATGATGATACCACCACAGGCATTTTCCCAAACCACAGCCAATTCGGTGGTAGGAGTTGTTGCGAGTCCGATGTTCACAACATCGAATCCCATGCCTTCGAGGGTGCCAACCACAACATTCAGCACCATTTCACCCGAAAGGCGAGCGTCGCGACCCACCACGATTTTATTTGACGAGAGTGCGGTGGTGCGGCGAATAAAAGTCGCATAAGCGCTGGTAAACTTCACAATATCAAGTGGAGAGAGGCCATCACCCGCTCTGCCACCAATAGTGCCACGTATACCAGAGATTGATTTAATAAGTGACATAAAATGTATTAAAAAAGTTAAGTTAGTTTATTGTGAGAATATTCAAGTAAATATTGCTTCGTTCCTAATTTTGAAAACCTCTGATTTCCCAATTCGTAGCCTTATTCATCTATACATGCAAATCTCCCCATTTCAAATAGTTGTTTCACAAAGATTACACTTTGCTTGGGAAATATCGCAAGTGATACATGAACGGAACCACATAACTGATTTCATCGGTGCGACCATATTGCGACTTCACAATCAGGTTCACTTCACAGTCGATGCCGAGATAGTTAAGAGGCATTTGAATACCGAGTCCCCATTCTGCCGATCCCTGACGAGTGAAATCGTTGAATTGGAATGAGGTTGTAGGCGTACTCATGTCATCGGCATTACCACCTGCTGGCGACCAGAACTTATCCTTGGTATACCAGTCGTTGATGTTGTAACGAGTGTAGCGGAAGTAGATGGTCTGTGATGTGCGAGCCTTGTTGTTTTTGAAATCACCAGCTCTAAGCACCTGCATATACACATTGCCGTCGGGATCAAGTTTGTAGAATGGAGCGTCTGCACCCACTTCAAAAACAGAATCGGCTGGCACTTCCTCCAATCGGAAATTGCAAAGGAATGCATTGCAGGCCTGACGCTCGTCGCTGAGCAATTCTGCATAACTGCGGTTTTTATCGCACGACACAAAACTCATGGCTGCCACCATAATACCGAGCACGAAAAGTATCTTTTTTGTATTCATATCTTGTTTTGAAATATATTTATCGTTTACTTATTTTTTAGTTTCCATAATCGGCAAGCACTCTGTGAAACACCTCTACGGCCTCTTCCATCGTGCCTTTGAAATCGCCTCCGGCAGCATTCTTATGACCGCCGCCGCCAAAGTAGCGTGAGCAAATTTCGCTCACGGAGAAATCGCCTTCGGAGCGACACGACACCTTAATCTGGTCGGGGTCTTCACGCAAAAACATCACCCATTGCACCTCGGGAGCACACAATGGCTTGTTTACCAATCCCTCAGTGTCACCTTTGCGATAGTTGAACCGCTCAAGTTCTTCGCGTGTAAGCGTAATCAATGCGGCGCCCGCTTCCGGGAAAACCTGCATCTTCTCGCTCAAGGCATATCCTTGCAAGCGAAGACTGTCGGCGCTGAAGGTGTTCATAGCCATATTGTAGAGCCACTGCTTGTTGATGCGATACGACACCAGATGGGCCACGATTTCGTAGATTTCCGGATAGTCGCTGCTGTAAGTGAAATTACCTGTGTCGGTCATCATTCCCACATAGAGGCACTGTGCCACCTCTGTGTCGACATAGCGCAAAAGTGCCATTTGCATGAGGGTGCGATACACCACTTCGCAAGTCGACGACAAGTGAGGGAACGATATCTTCACGTCGAACACGTTGTCGGGATTGAGGTGGTGGTCGATGAGCACACGGGGTGCATTGCTCATTTCTATCACTTCTCCCAATTTGTCGATGCGCTTGAGCGTATTGAAATCGAGGCAGAAAATAAGGTCGGCATTGCGAACCAGGAATCGGCCTCGGAGTTGAGCCATCGTATAAACCACCACGTCGCGTACAGATGGAATAAACATCAATGCGCGTGGCACTTGGTCGGGCACCACCACATGAGCATCTTTGCCCATATTGCGCAACACGCGGCACAAGCCCAGCGTGCTGCCCAATGCGTCGCCGTCGGGCGACAAGTGGCAAGTAATCACAATGTGGCGAGCATTCTTCAGCAGTTGCTTCAACTGCTCTATCACACGACTGTCTATAATTGGTTCAATCATTTAGCGGTAATTATCACTTTAAACAACAAAATTAATGCTAACAAACGGCATTACCAAAAATTTAAAGAAAAATCACATCTCATT